>NZ_SMKJ01000094.1:0-21134 GCF_004348615.1 Micromonospora sp. KC207 | reverse complement strand
GTCCACCACCGCGCCGCGCTGGCCGCGGGCGAGCTGACGGGGGTACACGGTCCGTCCGCCGGCGCGAGGCCGCAGGTGTCGAAGCGGCGGAGCGCCGCCGACGCGGCCGGCCCGGCCGCGGGGTTTCCCCGCGGCCGGGCCGGCGCGTCCCGTCCGGTCCCCACCGGTCAGTCGTTGCCGGCGCCGATTCCGCAGTCCGGCGCGGACCAGGAGGTCGTGTTCGGAATCCCGTCGTCGTTGTTCTCCCGGCGGGAGTCGACGTGCACGTGGTCCTCGTGGTCGGGGTAGCCGGGGCCGTAGATGCCGCTGAACCCGTGGTCGCGGGCGTTTAGTGCCATGTCGCACAGGGACGACCCGCTGGGGGCCGCCAGGTCGGCGGCGTTGCCGTAGAGGTGCTGGCTGTTCGACGCGCCCCTGACCTGGCGGTTGCAGACCTCGCTGCGGAAGCCGCTGGTGACGCGCAGCGGCTCGTCGCCGAGGTCGCGCCGCAGCGCCTCCAGCTTCCACATGGCGCGCAGCGCGTTGTCCCTGGTCTCCGCGGACGACAGTGGTCCCCCGCTCCATCCGCCCCGGCCGCAGCCGTCGTCCATCTCGCTGTAGCTGAAGTGCGCGGGCGTGCAGTCGTCGTCCTGAAGCGCGTAGAGCTTCGTGTACGTCTGCGGTCCGGCGATCCCGTCGGCCGGCAGCCCGTACGCGGACTGGAAGCGCCTGACCGCTGCGGCGGTCTTCGGGCCGTAGTTGCCGTCGGTCTCCACGATGTCCCGCCTGCCGGCCCAACCGGCGACCCGGATCTGGAGTTGGCGGACGTCCTCGCCGGAACGGCCCTCGTAGAGATCCCGCGTCCACGTGTAGCAGCCGTCGGCGTGGGCCGCCGGGGCGGCGACCAGCGTGGCCACGGCGGCCCCCGGAAGCGTCAGCGCGAACGCGACGGCGGCCCGTCGCAAGGTTTCGGCACGCACAGAAGTCCTCCCGAAATGAGCGTCGATGGGGTGGGAGCGGGGCATCGACCGGGACGTCCCGTCCGTTCCACGGTCCCATTCCGCCGGCCGTTCGGAGGCAGATAACCGGAATTGTCCTCGCAATTGTTTGTACCTGAGCATGTGCTGGGAGAAGGCGCGGACCGTGTGCCGGTCAAGCGCATTCTTCGGGGCCCCGGCACAGTCTTTCGGGCATGGACGGCGCGGCACGGCGGAAACGTGACTTTGTGCCGACGGAGGGTGAGTGCCGGTGGCCGGGCGGCCGGCGGTAACGTCACCGGGGTCCGGGGAGGTGGCTGATGGCGCGTGGTGGTGTCTTCTGTGTCGAGGGGCAGTGGCACCGTGATCTCCACGAGCGCGGGTCGGTCCTGCCGACCCTGGAACTCCTCGAACGGCTGGGGAAGATCCGGTTCATCCACAAGGACGCGGCGACCCGCGACGAGTTGTTCTACTTTCTCGACCGCTGGCTGCTCAAGCAGTACGCCGACTACCGCGTGGGATTCTTCGCCATGCACGGCGAACCGAGCCGGCTCTGCCTCACCGACTGGGACTCGGTGGACCTCTCCGACGTCGCCGAGCGGATGGCCGGCCGCTGCGACGGCCGCCGGCTCTACTTCGGTAGCTGCTCGGTGCTGCGCGCCTCCGACGCCGCGCTGCGCGACTTCCTCGACGTGACCGGCGCGGCGCTGATCTGCGGGTTCACCCGGGAGGTCGACTGGGTGGAGTCGGCGGCCTTCGAGACCGTGCTGCTCGACGTGCTCGCCAACGGGCAGCGGCACAACGCCGCCGAGCTGCGGATGGGCTCGGCGCACTGGGCCCCGCTGGCGGCGTACCTGGGCTTCCGGGTGATCTACGCCAACGGCCGGGCCTGGCGGCCCACCGTCCGGCCCGGGGTTCCCGCCCAGCCGACGGGCGGGCGGAGCACCGCCCGTCCCCGCTGACGAAGTCACTGGTAGAAACGGGTATGGCACGCAGCATCGCGAGTAACACCCGGGTCGACCGGGCCGCCCTGATCGACTTCATCCGTCCCCGGCACCGGGTCCTGCTGATGACCACCCGGTCCGACGGCCGACCCCAGTCCTCCCCGGTCGCCTGCGGGGTGGACCCCGAGGGCCGGCTGGTGATCTCCACGTACCCGGAGCGGGCGAAGGCGCGCAACATCCGGCGGGACCCCCGCGTCTCGGCCTGTGTGCTCTCCGACGACTGGGACGGCCCCTGGGTGCAGGTCGACGGCACCGCCGAGGTGCTCGACCTGCCCGAGGCGCTGGAGCCGCTGGTGGAGTACTTCCGCAGCATCTCCGGCGAGCACCCGGACTGGGACGAGTACCGGGCGGCGATGGCCCGGCAGGGCAAGTCCCTGATCCGGGTCACCATCGACGACTGGGGCCCGATCGCCACCGGCGGCTTCCCGGCCCGCCTCGCCGACTGAGCACGCGCGGCCGGCCCGCCTCGCCGACCGAGCACGCGGCCGGGCCGGCGCGCACGGTTCGGGTCGGGGCGCAGCCCGGGTCGACCCGCGTGGTGCGGCTCAGTAGCCGGCGGTGAAGCGCATGTTCTCGAAGCGCGGCTGCTCGATCTCGTCGACGACGGCGACGGCCAGGTCCTCGTAGCTCAGCACCGCGCGCCCCCGCTCGTCGGTCACCGGCTCGTCGGTGCCCGTGCGGTAGCGGCCGGTGCGCTCACCGGGGTGGAACTCCAGCGGCGGCGGGGAGACGTACGTCCACCTCACCCCGTCGGCCGCCGAGCGGTACCAGGCCAGGGCGTCGGCCTGGCCCAGCGCGGAGTCGCGGTACTCCTCGGGGAAGTCCGGCTCCTCCACAAACGGGGTGCCGCTCGGCGTCAGCAGGGTCGCCCCACCGCCGACGTGGATGATCCGGGGTGGGTTCGGTACGTCCCGCAGCACCGTGACGAGGTTCTCCGCCGCGGTCCGCCACAGCGCCCGGTCCTCGCCACCGCCGACGGCGACAACCATGGCGTCCGCGGTCGGGGCCAGCTCCCGCACGCTGCGCGCCGAGGTCACGTCCCCGGTGACCAGGTCAACCCCGGCCGGCAGGTAACTGGTCGCCTCCGGGCGGCGGACCGCCGCGGTCACCCGGTGGCCCCGGTTCACCGCCTCGGCGGTGATCCGCGAACCCGCCGTGCCCCCGGCACCGAACACCACGATGTTGCTCATGGCCCACTGCCTCCGCCTCCCGCTTCGCGCCCGTCGCGCGGCCGTCACCGCCCGACCTCCCGGGCCGGGGTCGCTCGCATCCCGGGCCGGGAGTCGCTCGAACCCAGGCTAGGAGCCGACCGAGCCCGGCGGTGCCGTTCCCGCGATTCCGCGTGGTGCCGTTCCCGCCATTGCGCGCGGCCCGCTTCCGCTGATTCCGCGTCGGGCCCGTGCATGGTGCCGTTTCCGCGGCGTGGCCGGCTCAGTCGATCAGGGCGGAGTAGACGAGCTGGCGTAGCTGGGGGCGCAGCGGGTGGGTGCTCGACGGCATGAGCTGGGTGAACAGCAGGGCGGTGAGTTCCTCCACCGGGTCCACCCAGAACGCCGTGCTGGCCATGCCGCCCCAGTAGTACTCACCGACGCTGCTCGGCACCCGGGACGGGACCGGGTCCTGCACCACGGCGAAGCCGAGGCCGAAGCCGATGCCGTCGAGGACCGTCTCGGCGAAGCCCGTCGGAGAGAACGAGGCCAGGTCGCGGCCGTCGGGCAGGTGGTTGCGGGTCATGAAGCGCACCGTCCGGGGACCGAGCAGGCGTACGCCGTCCAGTTCCCCGCCACGCAGCAGGAACTGGGTGAACCGGTGGTAGTCCGCGGCGGTGGAGACCAGCCCGCCGCCGCCGGAGAGGAAGTCCGGCTCGGCCAGCGCGAGCCGGCCGAACGCGTCGGCGCGGGTCGCCCGCCCGGTCACGGCGTGCGAGAGGTACAGGGCGGCGAGCCGCTTGGCGTCCGCCTCCTCGACCCACCAGCCGGTGTCGGTCATGCCCAGCGGCCGGAAGATCCGCTCGGCGAGGAAATCGTCGAGCCGCCGCCCGGAGACCACCTCGATCAGCCGGCCGAGCACGTCGGTGGAGACCCCGTAGTTCCAGCCCGTGCCGGGCTGGAACAGCAGCGGCAGCCCGGCCAGCCTCCGGCTGGCGGCGGCCAGGTCGGCCCCGACGGGCACGCCGAGGTCGAAGCCCGCCGCCCGGTACAGGCCGTCGACGACGGAGACCTGGGCGAAGCCGTACGTCAGGCCGGACATGTGGGTCAGCAGGTGCCAGATCCGGATCGGCTCGACCGCCGGCACCGTGTACGGCTTCGTCAGCGGGCCCTTGTCGTAGACCCGGACGTCGGCGAACTCGGGCAGCCAGCGGTCGATCGGGTCGGTGAGCTCGAACCGGCCCTCCTCCCACAGCATCATCGCCGCGACGGAGGTGACCGGTTTGGTCATCGAGTAGATGCGCCAGAGGGTGTCCGGTTCGACGGGGAGGCCGGCTTCCCGGTCGCGCATCCCGTAGGTGGCGGAGTGGGCGATCTCGCCCCGGCGGGTCACGACGATCTGCCAGCCAGCGAGCCGACCGTCGTCGACGTACCTGCCGAAGTGCTCGTCGATCCGCGCCAGCCGGGCGGGGTCGAAGCCGATGCGGTCGGGTTCGGTGCGCAGTGCCACGCTCACCCGCCGAACGTACTAGCCGGTACGCGGTGCGCGGAAGACGTCGGTGGGCCACCGCTAGGCTGGCCGGGTGCCGGAGCCGACCGAGGACGCGACCTTCCGCCACGACGACTGGTACGCCGAGGACCTGGCCGACCGGCACTTCGTGCGCTGCGAGTTCTTTCACGTCGACCTGACCGAGGCGGTCAGCCGGGGCGCGGTCTTCACCGAGTGCGTCTTCGGCAACGTCGCGTTCAACGCCTCCCGGCACGCCGACTCGGCCTTCACCCGCTGCGTCTTCAAGCGGTGCAACCTGTTCGAGGCCGAGTTCACCGGCTGCAAGCTGGTCGGCAGCAGCTTCGAGCAGTGCGGCCTGCGTCCGCTGCGGGTCGTGGGCGGCGACTGGTCGTTCGCGGCGCTACCCGGTGCCGACCTGCGTGGGGTGTGCCTCACCGACGTGCGGATGCGCGAGGTGGATCTGACCGGCGCGGATCTGACGGGCGCCACGGTCACCGGCGTCGACCTCGCCGGTGCGCTGTTGCACGGCTCCCTGCTGTCCCGCGCCGACCTGCGCGGCAGCGACCTGTCGGCGCTCGACCCGACCGTGGTGCAGCGCGCCGGCGCGCTGATCGACGCCGAGCAGGCGGTGCAGCTGGCCCGGGCCCTCGGCTTCCAGGTCGGCTGACCGGCGGCTCAACCGACCCCGACCCGGTTCGTGGATTTCGCCGCTTTCGCGCTCAACGTGACCTCCAGTACGCTCAGCGCAGCCGGCGGCGCCTCACCGCCTCGGCACGTCGCGGTGTGCCCTGCCAGGGTTGCGCCGCGACGTCGGCGCCCGCCCGGCTGACCCCGCCGACGTTGCCGCGCCCGTCCGGTGAGCCGGCCCGTGGCGCGCTGCCCGATCGCCGGTGAGCTGGTCGTGCGCGGTTTCCTGCCGGGCGGTAACGAAGTGGAAACGCCGGGCGGGCACTTCTGGCGTCCGGCCGGGGGTGGTGTCAACGTGATACGGCTCACGCCGGCGAGCGGCGGCCGCCGGGACCGGAACACCGGGTGGGGAGTGGAGGCCAGGTGGCGCAGGAAGACCTCACGCGGGGCATCGGCCCTGGTAAACGGGGGCCGGGCGGGCCGCTGCGCCGTGCCGAGGAGTTGGCCGATGGTCGGACCCGATTGGAGCAGCGCCGGATGGCCCGCGCCCGGCAGCGCCGGCGGTGGGCGGTCGAGGGGTTGACGGTGTTCGCCTGCCTCGTCGCGTTCGGGACGTACATCGGCACGAAGGGCGACCCGGCCACCGGGCCGGACGACGTGCTGCCCGCGCCCGCCGGGCGGCCCAGCGGCGGGCTCCCGGTGGCGGACCGGCCGGGCTTGCCCGCCGACGCGGCCACGCCCGGCCTGCGTCCCCGCCAGCGGACCCCGACCCCGTCGCCATCGGTGCGGAGCCCGACTGCGCCGCAGCCGACGGCGTTCCATCTCGACATCGCCCAGGCCGACGTACCGGCCGACGTCGACCTGACCGCGGCGGGCACCCGGGACTGGGTCCACTGGGGACTGCGCGGCGCCGGCTCGACGGTGCGCAAGCGCGACGGTTCGGGGGAGATCCTGGACGAGGGCGGCCACGGCGACCGGGTCGGCCACGATGTCAGCCCGGAGACGTTCAGCTGGCGCGACGGTGCGCCCGTGTCGTCGGCCACGTCGACCACGACCGGCGTCTCCGCCTGCGGCGTCGGCAGCGGCTTCACGCTCGCCGTCGACGGTGACGGCGCAGCCCGCACCCTGCGCCTCTACGCCGGCTTGTGGATGGCCCGCGCCCGGCTGGAGGCGCGGCTTTCCACCGGCGGCGCGGCGACGGTCCGCCGGCTGGAGGACCCGCACACCACCCACACCGCCGAGTTCACCGTGCGGTATCGGGCTCCCAAGGGGGCGAAGCTGCTGCTCACCTGGACCGTCGAGGCCACGTTCGGTGGCTGCGGCAACGTGAACCTCCAGGCCGTGGCATTGCGCTGAGCGGGGCCGGCCGGTGCCCCGGGCGCGTCCGCCGCCCCGTGGACGGGCGCCGGGCGGGCGGCCCTACCCGCCGGTCGGGACAGTTTGTCCGTCGTGCCGCCTCCGGCCGGTCGTAGGTTCTCCGCTGACCCGGTCCATCCGTCCCCTGTGGAGGTTTGTCCGATGAGCAGCACCACCACCCCCCGTACCGTCCGTCCCGCCGTCTCCCCCGGTGCCGGCGAGGATTCCGGGGAGGGGCTCCGGGACATCCCGCTGCCGCCGTACGTCACGGGGGAGGACGCCCAGTTCGCGGTCCGGGCGGTCGTCGTGCACGCGCCCCGGCGCTGGTCCGGCGGGACGGTCTGCCGCAACGACGCCAACCCGCACCCCTGTCGGCTGCACCGCTGGGGTCGGCGGGTGCTCGCCCTGCGGGGCCTGCGGGCCGCCGAGATCGACCTGCTGATCGAGCGGGGCGACCCGGCCGCCACGGTCCACCCGCCGCACCGCCTCGATGCCTGACGCGCCCACCGGGATGCCCGGTGGCCCGGTCCCCTTCCTCCGCACCCGGAAGGGGCCCGGGCCGGTCCGACAGGTGGCCGCCTCCGCCCAGGAACACCCCATCCCCTCGGGCGGGCACGGGGCTCCGGCACCACGGTGCACGCGCTGATGCTGCCATGGAGGATTCTGCCGGGAAACCCCGCCGGGCGAAGGTTTGTGCCGGATTCGGACCCAAGGCCGCCCTCGTGGCACCGCTTGTCGTGCCTTCTCGCGTCGCCCATGGCCTCAGCGTAGGGAGCATCCGGGCAGCTCGGAGCAGGTTCTGGCGCACGGTTGAGTTGATGTTTGTCTATTTGACGGATGCAATCCCAGCGGGCACGGTGGGGGAAGGGGCCCGCGTGAAGTGGCCCCGTTCCGCCGGGTGAGGGCCCTGCCGTCACCCGAGCTGCCCCGTGTGATCGTCTGCGGGCTGAGTCCGGTCTGCGCCGACCGCGAACCGAGAATCCACGAGGAGTGCGCCATGCTGACCATGACCGACAACGCCATACTGGTGATCCGCGACCTGGCCGCTCAGGAGGACGTCGCCGAGGGCGGCGGCCTGCGCATCGCCGCCGACGCCGACGCCGGCTCCCTCACCATCGAGCTGGTGCCCCAGCCGGTCCAGGGCGACCAGGTGGTGGACCACCAGGGCGCCCGGATCTTCCTCGACTCCGACGCCGCCGACCTGCTCACCGACACCTCGGTCGACGCCACCGTCGACGACGAGGGCATCGTGCAGTTCGGCTTCACCGAGCAGCAGTAGCCATCCTCGCCGGTCGCGCCGCGGTCATCCCGCTCAGCCGGCTCGCCCCGCGGTGCTCAGCCGGCTCGCCCCGCCTCGCCGTCCCAGCGTGGCCGGGCGGGCCGGCCGCGTTCCGGTCCCGCCTGCCATCCGGCACCGCGGCGCTCGCCGCCGTGCCGCGCCCAGTCCCGGCGCTCCCCGAGCGGCCATCCACCGGGCCGGTGTCCCCGGGTTGGCTGTTTCCCGGCCTCGTCCTGGCCGGCCGGCTGCTGGAGCTGGCGCAGCACGTGCGCAAGGTGGTGCGAGGTGCTCCAGGCCGCCCAGTTCGTCGTCGAGCCGGCCCCGGCTACCCGCCGGGCCCGGCGCAGGATCTCGTGGTCGCCCCAGGAGAAGGATGCGCCGTCAGCCGGCCAGTGCGCCGCCGAGACCAGCGTCCGGCACAGGTCGGCCACCCGCTCGTCGCCCCGGCCGCCCCGGCGGGACCAGCGGTAGAGCCACCACGCGCTGTCGGTCGTGTAGCGGACGGTGGGCAGCCGGTCCCCGGCCGCATCCCCGCCGGGCACCGCGCAGCCGACCGCGTAGTCGCCGTACCGGACGCCGAGGTCGGCCAGCCGTCGCCAGAGCAGCCAGTCCCAGCGTTCCAGGCGCACCGGCTCGTCGGTCGGATATCCGGACAGTGTCGGCGGCAGCCCGCCGGCGGCCACCGTCACCGCCCGCCAGGCGTGCCGCCGTGCCCAGCCCACCAGCCGCCGGACGCGCGGCTCAGCCAGCCGGACGTCCGCCGGGCAGCAGACGTCTCCGGCGTCGACGAGGAGTTCGCACTGCTCCGGTACGAGCCGGGTGAGCCGCCAGATCCGTTCCACCGCGGCCGTCGTCGCGTCCGGGCCCGCCCGGTCGCTGCCGACCCGCAGCCGCACCACCAGCCGCCCGGCGTACACCCGGGCCGCCAGGCCGTGCGCGGCCAGCCGCGTGTCGCTGTCCGCGAGCCCGGCCACCGGCACCAGCGGTACGTTCCACCGCGCCAGTTCGGTGTCGGCCCCGTCGGGCAGCGCGGTCACGTCGACCGCCGGCAGCAACCCGGGCGGAAGGCGGGCGATCGACTCCGCGACGGCATCGTCCACCATGGACACGTCGAGCACGGGAGCGAGCCTGGCCGCCGCAGAGCTGTCCAGGTGGCGGAGCGCTGCCAGCTCGCCCCGGCGGCAGGCGAGGATGGGGTGGTAGACCGGAACCGCCGCCCGGCCCACGTGGGCGGGCACCATACTCTAATGTAGCCAGACGTCGCCGCTCGTCCCAGAGCTTGCGGCAAATGCCGGGCGTCCAGCCAGGCCCCGCTCGTACGATCCCCGGATGCCCGACGCACCCTTCCGCTACCGGTCGTCCGACGAGGACAGCGCCCGCTGGACCGGCTTCCCGTACCGCGACGGGGACATCGTCATCAGCACCCGGTCCAAGAGCGGCACCACCTGGATGCAGATGATCTGCGCCCTGCTGGTGTTCGGCACGCCCGACCTGCCGGCTCCGCTGTCGCGGCTCTCGCCCTGGCTGGACTGGCTGGCGGAACCCCGCGACGAGGTGTACGCCCGGCTCGCCGCCCAGTCGCACCGCCGGTTCGTCAAGACCCACACCCCGCTCGACGGGGTGCCGCTGGACGACCGGGCTCACTACGTGGTGGTGGCCCGGCACCCGCTGGACATGGCGGTCTCGCTCTGGCACCAGAGCGGCAACCTCGACCGGGCGCGGATGGCCGAGCTGACCGGTCACCCCGCCCCGGCGGGGCCGCCCGCCCCGCGTACCCCACTGGTGGAATCGCTGCGGCGCTGGGTGGGCCGCGAGGCCGACCCGCGCGCGGAGCTGGACTCGCTCCAGGGGGTGCTGTGGCACCTGGGCGACGCCTGGAACCGCCGCGACCGGCCCAACGTGACCCTGGTGCACTACGACGACCTGGTTGCGGACCTGGCGGGGCAGATGCGCGCCCTGGCCGACCGGCTCGGCGTCGAGGTGCCCGCCCCGCGCTGGCCCGAACTGGTCGAGGCCGCCACCTTCGACCGGATGCGTGAGCGGGCGGATCTCCTGGTCCCGGACCCGGCGGGCGTGCTGAGGGACCGGCACGCCTTCTTCCGGCGGGGCCGGTCCGGGCAGGGGCGGGAACTGCTCGACGGGGCGACGCTGGCCCGCTACCGGGCGCGGACCGCTGCCCTCGCCCCACCGGACCTGCTCGCCTGGCTGCACCGGGGCCGCTGAGCCGGCCGGAATGGCCGCGAGGCGGCCCGAGTCCGTGATCGGACAGTGTCTCCGCAGCTCAGGCGCGTGATCAAATAGTCGATTGTCCATGATTGGACATTCGTGGGGGGTGTCTGGCGGTGGGGAGGGCGGATTAGTGTTTGCCTAGCAAAAGGTATTGATCAGGTTGAAACACCAATTCGCCTCTGATCACTACTTTTTCATCACATCCCTCTATTTGGTCGCCCGCCACCGGGCGGCCGCGAAGGAGCGCATCATGTCCGAGTCCAAGCAGCTCGCCGACCAGCCCGTCGCCAGCCCCGAGGCCGTCGCCGCGGCGGCCGCGCTGGCCGTCCCCGCCACGCTCTACGGAATGCCCCCCACCGCGCAGCTCTTCTTCGCGGTGGTCAACTCCAACGGCTCACTGGTCCGCGGCTTCGGCACGGCCTCGTCGAGCCGCCTCGGTGTCGGGATCTATGAGGTCGTCTTCTCCCACGATCTGACCCGGTCCGCGTACATCGGGACCATCGGCCTGCCCGGCAGCGTCGGCGCCTCGCCCAGCGGCGAGATCGCCGTCGTCGGTCGCGCCGGTGTGCCCAACGGTGTCTTCGTCCAGACGTTCGACTCGACGGGGGCACCCGCCGACCGGGCGTTCCACCTGGCCATCGCGTCCTGACCCCGCACCGACGCCCCGCTGAACCCGGCCCCTGTCGCAGCCCGCGGCGGGGGCCGGTCGGTGTCCACTCCGCGCGGGCCGGCTTCCCGCCCGGAAACGCCGGCTTCCCGCCCGGAAACGAGCGCACGGCGCCGCCGCGACCCGAAGGTCGTAACGTCGCCGCGCTTCGGCCGTCTCCCACCACCGCAGCCGTGCGGCGGTACGCCGGCGGGGACCTGGCCCGACCGGCCGGGCGCGCCGGTCGAGGCCTCGATGCCCGGTCCGGACGGGCTCAAACCTCGGATCAGTGGGAAACTCCACGATCCGTCATTCCCGGCGTGACGCGGGGCGGGACCGGGTATGTGCGGGCCATGGAACATTTCACGATCGCGACCGTCGCCGAGAAGAGCCCGGATTTCCGGCGGGTGCTGTGGACCGGTGAGCACACCCAACTGGTGATCATGACGATCCCGCCGGGCGGCGAGATCGGCGAGGAAATCCACGAGGGCATCGACCAGATCCTCACCTTCGTCAGCGGCACCGGCGAGGCCCGGGTCGCCGGCGAGAAGAAGGAGGTCGCCCAGGGCGACCTGGTGGTGGTGCCGGCCGGCACGAAGCACAACTTCGTCAACACCGGCCCCAACCCACTGGTGCTCTACACCGTGTACGGCCCGCCCGAGCACGCCGACCAGGCCGTCCACCACACCAAGGAGGAGGCAGACGCGGCGGAGGCGGCCGGCGAGGACGAGCCGCCGACCTCCTGAGCGCGCCGCGGCTCCCGGCGGCCCGACGCCGGGTCGTGACCCGCCGCTGACTGATCCGGCCCGGCGCGGGTACCCCCGCCGGGTGGAACAGCCGCCGATCTCCGACTACGCGTTCCTGTCCGACTGCCGCTCCGGCGCGCTGGTGGGCCGGGACGGTTCGATCGATTGGTGGTGCCCGGACCGGTTCGACGGGACCGCCGTCCTCGGTCGGCTGCTGGATCCGGCGGCGGGATACTGGCGGCTTGCCCCGCTTGGGCCGTCACGGGTGCAGCGGGCGTACCGGCCGGACACGCTGGTGCTGCGCACCGTCCACCACACGCCCACGGGCAGCGTCGCGGTCACCGACGCCCTCGCTGCCGAGGTCGGCGCGCGCGGTCACGAACTGGGGATGAACTCCCCGGCCGTGCTGCTCCGGGTGGTCGAGGGGCTCACCGGCCGGGTCCGGATGGGTCTGGACCTCGCGCCGCGACCGGAGCACGGGTTGCTCACGCCGTACCTGCACGAACAGGCCGACGGCAGCGTCCTGGCCTCCGCCGGGCCGGTCGTCTTGGTGCTGGGCGGCACCGGCCCGGCCCTGCGCGCAGACCGCGACCGGGTCCGGCAGGAGTTCGCGGTCGCGGCCGGTCAGACCGTCGGCTTCACCCTGGCGTACGCCCCGACGTACGGCGACCAGCCGGTGCGCCTCGATCCGGTCGCCGCGCTCGACGACACGATCCGGGCGTGGGAGGCGTTCCGCGAGTCGCACCACTACGACGGCCGGTACGCCCCCCAGGTCCGGCACAGCGCGGTGGTGCTCACCGGCCTCACGTACGCCCGCAGCGGCGCGGTCGCCGCGGCGCTGACCACGTCGCTGCCGGAGCGCGTCGGCGGCGACCGCAACTACGACTACCGTTTCTCCTGGCTGCGCGACTTCTCGATGACGATGCGCGCCCTGTGGGTGGCGGCCTGCCCGGAGGAGGCGTCCCGGCTGTTCGCCTGGGCGGCCCGCTCGATCGGCCGCGTCGGCGAGGCGCCGGTGCCCGTGCTGTTCGGCCTGGAGGGGGAGCGGGACCTCTCCGAGCACGACTGCCCCCACCTGCGCGGGTACGCCGACAGCCGGCCGGTCCGGGTGGGCAACGACGCCTGGCGGCAGCGCCAGCTCGACGTGCCGGGCGAGGTGATCTCGGCGGTCTGGCGGCTGCACGACCAGCTCGGCGACGCACTCGACGAGGAGCTGCGGGAGATGGTGGTCGGCCTCGCCGAACAGGTCGCCGCGACCTGGCGGCTGCCGGACCGGGGAATGTGGGAGACCCGCGAGACCGAGCGGCACTACCTGTCGTCCAAGGTGCTCTGCTGGGTGGCGCTGGACCGGGCGGTGGCGCTGGCCCCCCGGCTCGGGGAGCGGGCCGACCCGCGCCGCTGGGCGGCGATCCGCGACGAGATCCGTGCGACCGTGCTCCGGGAGGGCTGGAACGAGCGGGTCGGCGCGTACACCGGGGCCTTCGGCTCGGCGGAGCTGGACGCCTCGGCGCTGTTCCTGCCGGTGGTGGGTTTCCTCGACGCGGGCGATGACCGGATGCGCGCCACCATCGCGATGGTCGAGCACGAGCTGGGTGCCGGCGACGGGCTGGTCCGGCGCTGGTCCACGGATCCCGCCGGTTTCCTGCTCTGCTCGTTCTGGCTGGTGGAGTGCCTGGAACTGGCCGGCGAGCGGGACCGGGCCCGGCGGCTGTTCGAGCGGGTCCTCGGCCACGCCAACGACGTGGGTCTGCTCCCCGAGCAGATCGACCCTTGCACGGGCGCCCACCTCGGCAACACGCCGCAGGCGCTGTCGCACATCGGGCTGATCAATTCCGCGTGGCGGCTCACCGACCCGACGACGGCCTGACCGGGCTGGCGTTGTTGGCAGGGGCCCTGCTCTACCGGATGCGTCGACAAGGGGCTCTTCCTTCGGCGGGGCGGTCAGGACACGACCGGGACCGCCGAGACGTCCACCGTCTCGGGATACTTCAGACCGTACGCCACGGTGCGCGCGTCGGTCCACGGCCGCGCCCGGTCCTCCCCGCCGGCGCCGCGAGGTCGTAGCGGGCCAGCAGCGGCGAGCCGCAGCCGCAGAGGTTCTGCGGCTGCGTGGCCGGATACGCCCGGCCGCAGCGCGGGCACTCCAGGTGCGTCAGGTACACGATGCCTCCTTCCGCTTCGGCTCGGGCCTCTCAGGTCGCGTCGATGCTCAGCCAGCGGCGGCTGCGCCGCCCCGGTTCGTACACCGAGTCCAGCCGCTTGGCCACCACCCCGGGCAGCCCCTGCTCGCGGGCCGCCCGCAGGGCCTCCGCCCCGGTGCCGGGGAACCACGGCGGCGTCTGCCAGTGCGCGCCGGCCAGGGCCAGGCCGTCGAGCAGTTCCCGGCGTCGCGCGTACGGCAGGTCGGTGCTCGGCGCGCCCTCCAGCCAGAGCAGGTCGACCAGCAGGTACTGCCCCGCCGGGTCGGACCGCCGGCCGCCGCCGGGCCGGGCGGGGCGTACCCGGCCGCGCCGGTCGATGTCGACCAGCACGCCGTCCAGGACCGCCTCCGTCGGCGCCAGCTCCTCGGCCAGTTCCCGCAGCCAGGGGTACGCCCCGGTGACGTCCTCGCCCGAGTCGGCGAGCAGCCGCAGCCGGCCGCCGGAGACGTACGCCACCGCCCGGAGGCCGTCCCAGCGCGGCTCGTACCCCCAGTCGGCGGTGTCGCGCGGCAGCCCGGCGGCCCGGGTGGGGCGCATGGGGCGGACCAGCTCGGGCATGCTGCTCCAGCCCGGCGGGGCGGGGTCGGTGCGGCGGACCATCCAGTCCCGCCCGCCCGTGGCGAACAGCACGTACCGGCCGGCGGTGCGCCGCCCGTCGAGCACCACGACCACCTCGTCGTCGCGCCACTTCTCGCAGCGGTACGTCCCGGCATCATGGATGATCATTTTTCCGCCGCCGTACTCGCCGGCCGGGATCTCGCCGTGGAAGTCGAGGTACTCCATCGGGTGGTCCTCGGTGTGCACAGCCAGGTGGTTGCGGCCCGGCTCCCGGGGCAGGCCGCGCGGCACGGCCCAGGAGGCGAGCACCCCCTCGTGCTCCAGCCGCAGGTCCCAGTGCAGCCGGCGGGCGTGGTGCTGCTGGATCACGAACCGGGCCCCCCGCCCGTCGCCCCTGCCCCGGCGCGGGGGCCGCTGCGGCACCGGCTCGGGGGTCCGCTTCGCGTCCCGCCGGCGGCGGTACTCCTCCAGGCGGTCGGCCACACCCGCATTCTCCGTCGAACCGGGCCCACGCGCAGGCCGGCGCGATGGACGGCCGCGCCCGGGTGGCATGGCCGGCCGGATCAGGGGTAGAACAGCGGCCATGGACCCCCTCGACCAGCCCACCGTAGGGCTCCCCGGTGACGTGCGGATGCCGCTGCTCGGCTTCGGCACCTGGCAGGCCACCGGCGAGGCCGGATACGCGGCGGTGCTCGCGGCCCTCGACGCCGGCTACCGGCACATCGACACCGCCGCCATGTACGGCAACGAGGCGGAGGTGGGGAGGGCGATCCGGGACAGCGGCCTGCGCCGGGAGGACGTCTTCGTCACCACGAAGCTGCCGCCGGAGCGGGTGGGGCGGGAGCGCGAGACGATCGAGGCCAGCCTGCGCGCCCTCGGCATGGACCACGTCGACCTCTGGCTGATCCACTGGCCGCCGTCCGCGCCCTCGGACAGCATCCCGATGTGGCGGGAGCTGCTCGCCGCGCGGGACGAGAACCTGGCCCGCGCGGTCGGGGTGAGCAACTACGGCACCGCGCAGATCGACGAGCTGATCCAGGCCACCGAGGAGAACCCGGCGGTCAACCAGATCCGCTGGGGGCCGTCGCTGTACGACCGGCAGCGGCACGCCGAGCACCGGAACCGGGGCGTCGTGCTGGAGGGGTACAGCCCGTTCAAGACCACCGACCTGGCCGACCCGGTGCTGACCCGGATCGCCGCCGCGCACGACGTGTCGCCGGCCCAGGTGGTGCTGCGCTGGCACATCGATCACGAGATCGTGGTGATCCCGAAGTCGGTCACCCCGGAGCGGATCCGCGTCAACGCCGACGTCTGGCACTTCTCGCTGACCGCCGGGGAGATGCGCGACATCGACGCCCTCGCCGGCTGACCCGGCCGGCAACATGGGGTGCGGCCCGCCGGGCCGCACCCCACTTCCGCGTTCAGGAACGGGTGCAGGACTGGCCGTTGAGGGTGAAGCTGGTCGGCGACGAGTACGTGCCGCTCAGCGAGCCCTGGTAGCCGAAGCTGACCGTGGCGCCCGGAGCGATCGTGCCGTTGTGGCTGATGTTGCGCGCCGTCACGGCGGATCCGCTCTGGGTCACGGTGGCGTTCCACGCGCTGGTGATCTGCTGCCCGGCCGGCAGGTTGTAGGTCATCGTCCAGCCGTTGATCGTCGACGAGCCCGTGTTGGTGACCTGCACGTCGGCGGTGAAGCCGTTGTTCCACGAGTTCGACGTGTACTTCACCGCGCAGCCGCCGGTGCCGCCGGGCGGGGGAGTGGTCGGCGGGGTGCCGGTGTTGACGCTCTGCGAGAAGTTCGTCACGGCCAGTCCGGCGCCGCCCTGCCAGGGCTCGAAACCGGCCTGGATGCTGGTCAGGTACCAGGAGTTGGTGATCGCCCCGCGGTTGCGGGTGTCGTTGATGAAGTGCAGCACGTCGAAGCTCAGACTGGGGATCGCCGACGACGCGACGTAGGAGATCACGTTGTTGCCGCCGTTGTTGCCGCGCCAGACCTCCCAGCTCCGGCCGGCGATGTTGGCGGTGCCCACCGGGGAGCCGATCGGCTGGATGGGGCCCTGCCGGTTGAGCCAGATCATGATCTCCATCTGGTTCACCCCGTCCCGCTTCGGGCTCGGGTCGAGCCAGATGTCGTACGAGGCGTTGTAGATGGCCCCGCTGACGTAGCGGTAGTTGATGCTGCTGGGGGCGCTGCTGATCTGACTGACCTGCACCGGCAGGTTGGTCCCGGGCGAGCAGTTCGTGTAGTGGCAGCCGACGAAGATCGACGGGTACGCGGTCGGCGCGCCGTTGGTGGGGCTGCTGCCGTTCTGGGTGGTGATCTCGAAGCCCGTGCTGGTGGCGTTGATGCACTGCTGGGCGGTGGTGCCCCAACGGTTGTTCTGCACGACGTACTTGCCGCCGATGACCGTCGAGCCGTACTGCTCGCAGATGAGGGTGTCGGCGGAGGCGGGGCCGCCGAGGGCGACGGCGGCGATCGAGCCGGCCGCGAGGAGGCCGACGGCCGCGAGGGCGCGGAGTGGACGCTTCATGATGCTCCTTGACTGCGACGGCGAAACGCCGGACGGGCCTGGGGGGTGCGGTGCGGGAGCGCTCCCACGCTCAAGCGATACATTTACATGTTTGAAAAGATCCCGCAAACGAACCGGTTAAGTTGCCGGGAGGTGAGCGTTCGGCCCGTCGAACGGCGGTCGCGTGTCGCCGGCCAGCAGGGGCTGCCCCGTGCTCACCCGACCGGCCGCCTCGACCAGTGCGTCGGCCATCCGCGCCCGGGTCTGTGGCCCCAACCGGGTGACCGGCGCGCAGAGCGCGATCGCCTCCGTCGCCGGGCGGTGCAGCGGCACCGCCACCGCGACCGCGGCCAGCCCCGGGTCGCACTCCTGTGCCTCCGCCGCCCAGCCCCGCGCGCGCACCGCCGCCAGCTCGGCGCGCAGCCACGCCGGCCCGGTCACCGTGCTCTCCGTCCGGGCCGGCAGTGGCCAGCTCAGCAGCCGGTCCACCGCGTCGTCCGGCCGCTGCGCCAGCAGCGCCCGCCCGGCCGCCGTGGCGTGCGCCGGCAGGCGGCAGCCGATCGGGTGGTACGCGCGCAGCGCGTGCGGCGACTCCCGCCGGGCCAGCAGCACCACCGACCCGCCGTCCAGCCGGAACAACTGGGCGGTCTCGGCGAACCGGGCCGCCAGCCGGTCGAGTACGCCGCCCAACAGGCCCACCGCCCCGTCGAGGCCCAGGTACGCCGCGCCGACCTCGAGGGCCCGGACGCCGAGCGCGAACCGGGCGCCGCCGTCGTCCGTCTCCACCCAGCCCCGGGCGAGCAGGGTGCGCAGGAGCGCGTGCAGGCTGCTCTTGGGGATGCCGAGCGCCCGGCTCAGCTCGCCCAGCGGGCGCGGGCCACCGCCGGCCGCGAGCGCCTCCAGCACGTCAAGCGTGCGGCCGGCGGACTTCACCGCCCGGTGCGCGTCGGCCGCCGTCACGCCGAACATTTTAGTGGGCGTCGATGAATTGGGCCACTCGTGGAACGCTGTTCAACATCCGGAACAACTTTTCCGCCGGGCCGGACCAGCGGTCGGTGCCCCTCCAGCGGTCGACGCGACCCGTCCAGGAGTGACCCGCCCGAGACGAACGGCCCTGGCGTGCCTCGATCGCACCGAGTAGTGTCTTGCCTCCAACGCGTGCCGCACCCCCCGGAGGCGTACACCACGATGGGTGGCTCCCCCCTGCGCATCCTCATCGTCGGCGCGGGCATCGCCGGTCTGGCTGTGGCCCGGGCACTGCGGAGGGTGGGTCTCCGGCCCGACGTGACCGAGCGACTGCCGGCGTCGGCCCTCGCCGACACCGGCCTCTACCTGCCCGGCAACGCGGCCCGCGCGCTGCGCGGGCTGGACCTCGACGGCCCGGTGCGTCCCCTCGGGCGGATCATCCGCCGGCAGTGCTTCCTCGACGCCGCCGGCGCACCGCTCTGCGAGGTCGACCTGGACTCTTTGTGGGCGGGCGTCGGCGAGTGCCGCGCGCTGCCCTGGTCCGAGCTGCACCGGGTGCTCCTCACCGGTGCCGGCGGGGAGGTCCGCCACGGCGTCGAGGTGCGAGAGGTCGAGCTGCTGCCGGCCGCCGTCGGCATCACCTTCGCCGACGGCGCCACCGCCGAGTACGACCTGGTGATCGGCGCGGACGGCCCCCGCTCGGCCGTCCGCGCCCTGGCCGCGCTCGGCGGGGCGCCCCGGCCCGCCGGACACGTCGTGTACCGCGGCGTCGTCCGGGGCGGCCCGCCGGTCGCCGAGTGGACCGCGCTGCTCGGCCAGCGGGCCGGCTTCCTCCTGGTGCCGCTCGGGGCGGGCCGGCTCTACTGCTACGCCGACGAGGCGGGCACCACGCCGCCCGCCGACCCCCTCGCGCGGCTGGCAGAGCTGTTCGGCTCGTACGCCGGGCCGGTGCCCGAGGTGCTCGACGCGCTGGAACAGGTGCACGTCGGCATCGCCGAGGAGGTCGAGTTGGGGCGGTGGTCCCGGGGGCGGGTGCTGCTCGTCGGCGACGCCGCGCACGTGACCGCGCCGACCCTGTCGCAGGGCACGGCCATGGCGCTGGAGGACGCCGTGGTGCTGGCCGAGTCGCTGACCTCCACCGACACCGTCGAGGCGGCCCTCGTCGCGTACGAGAGCCGCCGCCGCCCGCGTACCCGATGGGTGCGCGACCGGACCCGGGACCGCAACCGCACGCGGGACGTGCCGCCGGCGCTGCGCGACCCGTTGTTGCGCGGGCGCGGCGGACAGATCTTCGGCGCGCACTACCGGATGTTGGTCGACCCGGCGTGAGCGCCGGGCGGGTCGGGGCGTGATCGTAGCCGCCCACCCCACGCAGCACCCCCACCTGCCGGGGACTATCCTCCTTGCGGATGACGGCTCGCAGACAACCAGGCGCGCCGAGCGGGACAACCCAGAACCGGAGGCCATTCGTGACCACCGTCGCACCCAAGCCGGTCGTGACCCGGCCCTGGCCGGTCCGAGAGCCGGTCAAGGGGTCGGCACTCGCGCGGCTGCTGCGCACCACGGACGCGAAGCAGATCGGGATCATGTACATGGTCACCGCGTTCGCGTTCTTCATGATCGGCGGCCTGATGGCGCTGGTCATGCGGGCCGAGCTGGCCCGCCCCGGGCTGCAGTTCCTGTCGCCGGAGCAGTACAACCAGCTGTTCACGATGCACGGCACGATCATGCTGCTGTTCTTCGCGACGCCGATCGTGTTCGCCTTCGCGAACTACGTGGTGCCGCTCCAGATCGGCGCGCCGGACGTGTCGTTCCCCCGGCTGAACGCCTTCGCGTACTGGCTCTACCTGTTCGGCGGCACGATGGCGACCGCCGGCTTCATCACCCCGGGTGGCGCCGCCGACTTCGGCTGGACCGCGTACACCCCGCTGAGCACCGCCGAGCACTCGCCGGGTGTCGGCGCCAACATGTGGGTCGTCGGCCTGGCCGTCTCCGGTCTGGGCACCATCCTCGGCGCGGTCAACCTGATCACCACGATCCTGACCCTGCGCGCCCCCGGCATGACCATGTTCCGGATGCCGATCTTCACCTGGAACATGCTGGTCACCAGCCTGCTGGCCATCCTGGTCTTCCCGCTGCTCGCCGCGGCGCTCTTCGCGCTCGCCGCGGACCGGCTGCTCGGCGCCCACGTGTACGATCCGGCCACCGGCGGGCCGATGCTCTGGCAGCACCTGTTCTGGTTCTTCGGTCACCCCGAGGTGTACATCATCGCGCTGCCGTTCTTCGGCATCATCACCGAGATCATCCCGGTCTTCTCCCGCAAGCCGATCTTCGGTTACAAGGGCCTGGTCGCCGCGACCATCGCCATCGCCGCGCTGTCGATGAGCGTGTGGGCGCACCACATGTTCGCCACCGGCCAGGTGCTGCTGCCGTTCTTCAGCTTCCTGAGCTACCTGATCGCCGTGCCGACCGGCATGAAGTTCTTCAACTGGATCGGCACCATGTGGCGGGGGCAGATCACCTTCGAGACGCCGATGCTCTTCGCGGTCGGCTTCCTGGTGACCTTCCTCTTCGGTGGCCTCACCGGTGTGCTGCTGGCCAGCCCGCCGCTCGACTTCCATCTGCACGACAACTACTTCGTGGTGGCGCACTTCCACTACGTGCTCTTCGGCACCATCGTGTTCGCGGTCTTCGGCGGCATCTACTTCTGGTTTCCGAAGATGTTCGGCCGGATGCTCGACGAGCGGCTGGGCAAGATCCACTTCTGGCTCACGATGATCGGCTTCCACACCACGTTCCTGGTGCAGCACTGGCTCGGCGCCGAGGGCATGCCGCGTCGGTACGCCGACTACCTGCCCGTCGACGGTTTCACCACGCTCAACATGATCTCCACGGTCGGCGCGTTCATCACCGGTATCTCGACCCTGCCGTTCATCTGGAACTGCTGGAAGTCGTACAAGACCGGCCCGGTGGTCGAGGTCGACGACCCGTGGGGTCACGGCAACTCGCTGGAATGGGCGACCAGCTCGCCGCCCCCGCTGCGCAACTTCGACCGGATGCCCCGGATCCGCTCCGAGCGGCCCGCGTTCGACGCGAAGTTCCCCGAGCTGGCCGCCGGCCAGAGCCTCGCCGGCCCGCCCGAGGGTGGCTCCAAGCCACTGACCAGCGAGTCCGACAACGGTGCCAGTTACCAGGAGGACACCGCGGGCAACCTCGACCAGCGCTGACCCACCGGTCGATCCGTACGACGGGCACCGCACCCCCACCGGGGCGTGGTGCCCGTCGCCGTCCAGCCCCACCGCGCCCGCCCCGGCCGGGCCCCAGGCAATGGGTTGCCCTGAGCCCGTCAGTCGGCCCCAACCCCCACCTCGCGCCCCGCAGACGCCGCGCTCGGTGGG
>NZ_SMKJ01000093.1:0-21174 GCF_004348615.1 Micromonospora sp. KC207 | reverse complement strand
GCCTTCGCTTCGGACCCGTTCGACCCGAGCACGGCCGTTCGCCGTACCAGATCTCGGTGTCGAAGGGGCGCACAGGCCCGTCTCGTCAGGCGGGATCGGCCAAGACGGGATCGGCCAAGAAAGGCCGCGCCCTGGACTCGGCCCGTCGATACAGGTGCATCTGCAGCAGAATCCAGCCCAGCGAGATGAGGCCGAGGATCACGTACGCGAGCTGGCCTCCGAAGGTGTCCCAGCAGGCATGCAGCGCCACCGCGGCGATGAACGTCAACACGAACAGGATGACTCGACGCACGCTTGGAGCGGCGGCGAGCGCGAATAGCGCTCCGGCGGTCAGCCCGGTCCAGGACAAATGGGCGGCGGGGGCGGTCAGCCCCCGTACGAGCAGCGTCTGCTCGACATCGCCGAGGTTGCCCTGCGATCGGACAAGGGCGGTGAAGGCGTAGCCCATGGTTTCCAGGGCGGCGAACCCGGCGCCGCTGGCGACTCCGACGACCAGGCCGTTGCTGGCCGAGCGGTGCCGCCACCAGAGCAGCAGAATCAACACGGGGACGACCAACTTGGCGGTCTCCTCGATCAGCCCGACGAACAGCATCGGCAGGGCGCCCAGGTTGCGCAGGGTGTCGTACTCGAGCCAACCGGCGGCGACCACTCCGATGATGCCGCCGAAGAACGCCGCCGCTCCGATCACCGACCCGGGCACCTGCCAGTCGCCCGAGCGACCCTGCGCGAACGTCAGGAACGTCGCGGGGGCGATAGAGGAGCCGAGCATGATGAGCGCCGGGATGAAGTTGATGTTCCGGGTGTCGATCAGCGTCGCCAACACCAGCATGTACAGGGCAACGCCGAGTACGAGGACAGCTACCCACGCCCATCGGCGTCCGAACTTGGCCATGTCGAGATTATTCCAAGGTCAGGGCCGAGGTCCTCCGTCCGCCGCCGGTCGGGTGGTGGGCAACTGCTGGCAGGTCGCCGGGCCGGGTACGTGCCTGGTGGGGGCACACGATGAAACGTGACGATCGACGTCAGCAGCCGAGCCGCTTGGTGGAAAGAGCGATGTCGTCGATCCAGAGGTCGAACTCGCCCGGCGTGGTGCCGCCCTGGTAGAGCTGCCAGCCGATCTTCACCGTGTTGACTGCCGGCAGGATGAAGGGAACGTCGTTACCGCCGTGTTCGGTCGTGGAGGCGGTCAGTTCCGGGTTCGCCACGCCGTCGATCCACACCGCGACGCGGTTGTCCGCCGGGTCGAGTTTCCACTCGAAGCACTGCCAGGTGTCCTCGGTGACCGGGGCGGACTCCCGCCAGTTGGTCCAGTCGCCGGTCGGGCCACCGTCGGCACCCACACCCCAGAAGGTCCCGGGGACCGTGGGCGCGTACTGGCCGCCGACCGGACGGACGACCTCCGAACTGCCCGTGCCGGTCGCCTCCACCAGCGTGAAGTGCGCCCAGTCGGGGGCGGTGGGAAAGGCGTCGACGCGCAGACGCATCCGGCCGTAGAAGAGGTTGCCCGGCGCGGCGAAGTCGTCGACACGCAGGAAGGCGCGTCCATTGTCGACCGTGTGGACGTGCAGCACCTGGTTGCCGTGGCGGGCGCGCTCGACGGTGAGCGTGCCGTTGCGCGTGTCGACGCCCCAGTCCAACGTGCTGGGACCCCCAAGAGGCAGCCGCTCGAAGTCTTCGCAGAAGAGCAGGCCATTGGTGCACGAGCGCTGGGAGGCACCCGACGCACCGGCCGGGACGCTGCCGGCCGTGGTGCCGAGGATCAGGGCGGCGGTGAACACCGCGAGGAAACTGCGCATGGCCATCCTCCATGACGTTGGTCGAACGTCTCGTTTGTCGCGGGAATTCGTGGCGAGGGACACGTACGGCGGGACACCTGCCCGTCGTCGTGGAGACGGCCCCGGCGATGCGGCGCGCGTCTGCCCGAAGCGGCGCGTTGCCGGCACTGCGATGCTCCCGTGCTCCCCGTTCTCAGCGCGGTTGCCCCCGTGCTGCGGCGATGTAGGCCATTCCAACACGCCCCCACCCGTCCCGGCAACATCAACGATCATCAGCATGGTTCCGGCCCGGGCCGACCCGCCGGCCCTCCGGTGCCCTGAAAGGCGGTCGGCTCCCCCTGAAAGGACCTTCATCAGTGAGACGAAGCCGACACCCCGACGCGACATCTAGTGTTGCCAACCCTCGGGTCGCGCCATATATGGTCTCTCCCGCAGCTGGTTCGGCCGCTCCAGCAGGTAGGTGGCCGAGGCAAGAGGGAACCCGGTGTGAGTCCGGGACTGCCCCGCAGCGGTCAGTGGGAACGACCGCCGTCATCAAGCACTGGGCCGATCGGGCCCGGGAAGCGACGGCCAGTAGGCGACCGGCGACCCCGGTCAGGCCCGCGAGTCCGAAGACCTGCCAGCGCGCCGCATGCACCGCGTGCGGCGGTCGGAGGCCGCGCGGGACGGCCGACGCCATCAGCCAGCCGGTGACGGCTGGCACGCCGTTCGGCGACCAGTGGCGTCCTCCTGCGCGTTCGTCGACCTCGTCGACAGGCGTGAGGAGTGGACATGACGGCGAGGCAGGAGCAGACGGCGGCCCATCAGCCGGAGCAGCGTCGGCAGGTGATGCAGGTCCGCAAACGCAACGGCGACGCCGAGCCGGTGGACGTCAACAAGATTGTCAAAGCGGTCGAGCGGTGGGTCGCCGACCTGGACGAGGTGGACCCGCTGCGGGTGGCCACGAAGACGATCAGTGGTCTCTACGACGGGGCAACCACCGCCGAGTTGGACAAGTTGTCGATCCAGACGGCGGCGGAGCTGATCAGCGAGGAGCCGCAGTACTCGAAGCTGGCGGCGCGGTTGCTGGCCGCGTACGTGGACAAGGAGGTCCGCGGGCAGCAGGTGGCGAGCTTCAGCCAGTCCGTCCGGTACGCCCACGGACTGGGCCTGATCGGCGACGACACCGCCGCGTTCGTGGCCCGCAACGCCCGCAAGCTCGACGACGCCGTGGACCCGGCCGGTGACCTTCGGTTCGAGTACTTCGGGCTGCGCACCGTCGCGGACCGGTACCTGCTGCGCCAACCTGAGTCGCGGCTTGTGGTGGAGACGCCGCAGTACTGGCTGCTGCGGGTGGCCTGCGGGTTGTCCGAGACGCCGGTGGAGGCGATCGGTTTCTACCGGCTGATGTCGTCGCTGGCGTACCTGCCCAGCTCGCCGACGTTGTTCAACTCGGGCACCCGGCACACGCAGATGTCGTCGTGCTTCCTGGTCGACTCGCCACGGGACGAGCTCGACTCGATCTACGAGCGGTACCACCAGGTCGCGAAGTTGTCGAAGTTCTCCGGTGGCATCGGCATCGCCTGGTCGCGAGTACGCGGCCGGGGCGCGCTGATCCGCGGCACGAACGGCAGGTCGAACGGCATCGTGCCGTTCCTCAAGACCCTCGACGCCGGCGTGGCGGCGGTCAACCAGGGCGGCCGGCGCAAGGGGGCGGCGTGCGTCTACCTGGAGCCATGGCACCCGGACATCGAGGAGTTCCTGGAGCTGCGGGACAACACCGGCGAAGAATCCCGGCGTACGCACAACCTGAACCTGGCCAACTGGATCCCGGACGAGTTCATGCGCCGGGTGGAGGCGGACGGCGACTGGTCGCTGATCGATCCGTCCGACGCGCCGGAGCTGCCCGACCTGTACGGCGAGGAGTTCGACGCCGCCTACCGGATCGCCGAGAAGAAGGCGATCCGGACGGTCAAGGCCCGGGACCTGTACGGGCGGATGATGCGCACCCTCGCGCAGACCGGCAACGGGTGGATGACGTTCAAGGACCCGTCGAACCGGTTGTCCAACCAGACCGGCGTGCCGGGCAACACGATCCACCTGTCGAACCTGTGTACCGAGATCCTCGAGGTGAACAGCGACACCGAGACCGCCGTGTGCAACCTCGGGTCGATCAACCTCGGCGCCCACGTCACCGTCGACGGGGTCGACTGGGTCAAGCTGCGGTCCACCGTACGCACCGCGGTGGTGTTCCTGGACCGGGTGATCGACATCAACTACTACCCGGCTACGCAGGCGGCGGCGTCGAACCCGCGCTGGCGGCCGGTCGGGCTCGGCCTGATGGGCCTGCAGGACGCGTTCTTCACCCTGCGCCTGCCCTTCGACTCGGCCGCTGCCCGGGAGCTGTCCACCCGGGTGCAGGAGGAGATCTTCCTGACCGCCCTGGAGACGTCGGCCGGACTTTCCGAGCGGTTCGGTCCGCATCCGACGTACGCCGAGACCCGCGCCGCCCGCGGCGAGCTGCACCCCGACCTGTGGGGTGTCGAACCCACCCAGACCGAGCGGTGGGCCGCGCTGCGCGCGACGATCGCCGCGCACGGCCTGCGCAACTCGCTGCTGGTCGCGATCGCCCCGACCGCCACGATCGCCTCGATCGCCGGCTGCTACGAGTGCATCGAGCCGCAGGTGTCCAACCTGTTCAAACGCGAGACCATGTCCGGCGAGTTTCTCCAGATCAACACGTACCTGGTCCGCGAGCTGAAGGCGCACGGGCTGTGGACGCCGCAGATTCGGGACCAGATCAAGCGCGCCGAGGGATCGGTGCAGGGCATCGACGACCTGCCCGCCGACGTACGCGAGCTGTTCCGCACCGCCTGGGAACTCCCCCAGCGGACGTTGATCGACCTCGCCGCCGCCCGCGCACCCTACATCGACCAGTCGCAGTCGCTGAACCTGTTCCTGGGCGCGCCCACCATCGGCAAGCTGTCGTCGATGTACCTGTACGCCTGGAAGTCAGGGCTGAAGACCACCTACTACCTGCGTTCGCGTCCCGCGACGCGTATCCAGCAGGCCACCGTCGCCGTCAAGCCGGTCGTCGCCGTCAGCGACACCGAGGCGCTGGCCTGCTCCCTGGAGAACCCCGAGAGCTGCGAGGCCTGCCAGTGACCACCACATCCGAACCCCCTGTCGACACCCGGCACACGCTGCTCGACCCCGGCATGGACCTGACCCTGCGGCCGATGCGCTACCCGCACTTCTTCGACCGGTTCAAGGACGCGATCAAGAACACCTGGACGGTGGAGGAGGTCGATCTGCACTCCGACCTCGCCGACCTGGCACGGCTCTCCCCCGCTGAGCGGCACCTGGTGTCCCGGCTGGTGGCGTTCTTCGCCACCGGTGACACCATCGTCGCCAACAATTTGGTGCTCAACCTCTACCAGCACGTCAACTCCCCCGAGGGTCGGCTCTACCTCTCCCGGCAACTCTTCGAGGAAGCCGTGCACGTGCAGTTCTACCTGAACCTGCTCGACACCTACGTGCCCGACGAGCGGGAACGTTTCGCAGCGTTCGCCGCTATCGAGAACATCCCGTCCATCCGGC
Organism: Micromonospora sp. KC207; assembly: GCF_004348615.1. Lineage (NCBI taxonomy): Bacteria > Bacillati > Actinomycetota > Actinomycetes > Micromonosporales > Micromonosporaceae > Micromonospora > Micromonospora sp. KC207. The sequence continues at coordinate 15,820 of NZ_SMKJ01000093.1, read as the reverse complement.
GCAAGGCCGAGTTCTGCTTCCGTTGGATCGACTCCATCTTCGAGCTGCGCGAGCTGAAGACCCGCGAGGACCGCCGAGCGTTCCTGCTCAACCTGATCTGCTTCGCCGCGTGTATCGAGGGCCTGTTCTTCTACGGCGCCTTCGCCTACGTCTACTTCCTGCGCTCCCGGGGCCTGCTCAACGGCCTGGCCTCCGGCACCAACTGGGTGTTCCGCGACGAGTCCATGCACATGGCGTTCGCCTTCGACGTCGTGGACACCGTACGGCACGAGGAACCGGACCTGTTCGACGACGAGTTGGCCCGGCAGGTACGCGAGATGCTCGCCGAGGCGGTCGAGTGCGAGACCCAGTTCGCCGAGGACCTTCTCGAACAGGGCGTCTCCGGACTCTCCCTGGACGACATGCGCCAGTACCTGCAACACGTCGCCGACCGCCGGCTCGCCCAACTCGGCATCGCACCGCTCTACGGCTCGGCGAACCCCTTCGCGTTCATGGAACTCCAGGACGTGCAGGAGCTGTCGAACTTCTTCGAGCGGCGCGTGTCGGCGTACCAGGTCGGGGTCACCGGAAGCGTCACCTTCGACGACGACTTCTGACGGTGCGGGTGGCCGGACCGTCACCGGGGGCGGGGGTCGCATGAGAGCCCCGCCCTCTGGCCCGGTCGAGGGTCCATGACCTTCGACCCCTGTTGCCGGGCCCGCAGCCAGCACCAGAAGGGTCGGCGTCGCCGGGGATTGTCCGGTATGACCGGGGCGTCCGGCATTGCGGACCAGACGTCAGCCCGGGCCTGCCAGTCGTCGAACAGCGCACGGAACAACAGGTGGGTCTCGGCTGGACCCGTACGTCTCGCGGATGCCACGACATCGTCTCCAGACATGGTTGAGGCGGGCCGGGGGCGGTGGCACTAGCTGCCCCGTGACCGGTAACGTGACCGGTAACGGGAGCTTCCCGCATCGGCCTGCTCGTCGTCAACCGGAAAAGCCGGAACGGGAGCGGTCATGGTTGAGTAGGGGGTGTGGTGGAGAAGAACGGCACGGTAGGGGCGCAGGCCGGCAGACGGGTCACGCTCAGGGACGTCGCCCGGGTAGCCGGCGTCTCGCACCAGACCGTCTCGCGGGCGATCAACGGCAAGGGGGAGATCGACCCGGAAACCCAGCGCCGGGTGCTCGACGTCGCGCGGGAGCTGCGCTACCGCCCCAGCCGGTTCGGCCGCGGGCTCGTCCGGCCCGACGTGGTGACCATCGGCCTGATCGTCTCGGACGTGGTCAACCCGTTCTTCCCGGAGTTCATCGCCGGAGTGATCGAAGCGGCGGGTGGCCGGGACTGGCAGGTCGTCGTCGCCAGCACGGAGAACGACCACCTTCGCGAGTTGACGCTGCTGAAGTCACTCGGCCAGCAGGTCGACGCGCTCGTCGGCTACCTCAGCCACACCGACGAGGAACTGGAGCCGTACGTCGCGGGCGTGCCGCTGGTCATCGTCGACCGGGGAGTGGGCTCGGCGGCGCACGCACTGGTGCAGGTGGATACCGAGGCGGGTGTCCGGGCGGGTCTGGAGCACCTGATCGAGCGGGGGCACCGGCGCATTGGCATGATCGACTGTGTCTCCACCTGCGACCCGATGGTACGGCGCCAGACGTTCCTCGACGTCGCCCACGCCCACCGGCTGCCGGTCGACGAGGGACGGATCGTCCTCGGTGAGCAGTCGATAGCCGGCGGCGGCGACGCATTCGAAATGCTACGCACCGCACACCCCGATGTGACCGCCGTGCTCGCCTTCAACGACCTGGTCGCGATCGGCGCGTTCCAGGCGGCCCGCCGGCTCGGCGTCACCGTGCCGGCGGAGTGCGCGCTGGTCGGTTTCGACGGTTTGAGCATCGGGGAACTGATCGATCCGCCACTCACCACGATTCACCTCGACAAGCGGCGGCTCGGCGAACTCGCCGTACACCAGGTAGACCAGCTCCTGACCGGCGAGCTGCCACCACCGGCGCTGCTCAGCCCTCATCTGGTGGTACGTGGCACGACCTGACCTGGTCGCCCGAGCTGTCTGACGGCCGCCTGGCTGCGGCGCGTCTTGACAATTCGGTCCGGCGGGCGGAACGTGGGAGCGCTTCCATCGAAGTTCCTGGACCCGTTCCCGGGAGGCCGTCCATGTTCCTCCTCAGATCCATCACGTTCGCTGTGGTTGCCACGCTCGCGGCGCTGACTGTCGCGGTCGTGGTGCCAAGCGCTCAGGCCGCCACGTCTGACACCACCCCGCCAACGGCACCCACCGACCTCACCTGGTCGGCGACGTGTGCCGGGGTGGTGACCTTCAACTGGAGCGCCGCCACCGACAACGTCGGCGTCACCGGCTACGAGGTGTTCCGGGAAGTGAGCAGCGGCGCGTTCGCGTTAGCCGGCACCACCACCACGACCACGTTCGTCGAACCCCGTATAGCCGGTCTGCGTTATCAGGTGCGGGCCCGTGACGCCGCCGGCAACACCTCGCCGTTCACCCCGCCGGTCATCCCGGTGCCGCCACCGTGCCCAGCGCCGGACACCGAGCCGCCATCCACCCCCGGCAACCCGACCGCGATCGTCACCTGCGGTGCGGCCCTGCTGGGCTGGACCGCGTCCACGGACAACGTAGGTGTCACCGGATACGAGGTCTGGAGCGCGCCTGGCACCAGCGGCGGAGCGTTCGCGCACGTCGCCACCGTGACGACGACATCGTTCATCGCAAACGGCCCGGGCATCTTCCGCTTCCAGGTGCGGGCCCGCGACGCGGCCGGCAACAGGTCACCGTTCACCTCGCCGATCAACGTAGTCGTCCCGGCCTGCCCGAACGAGACCCAGCCGCCCACCACGCCAGGCACCCCCACCGCGTCCGGCACGACCACGACACAGACCACCCTGATCTGGGCCCCGTCCACCGACAACTTCGCCGTCACCAGGTACGAGATCTACCGGGCGTCCGGCCCGGCCGGCGGGACCTACGCCCCGGTCGGCACGTCGACCACCACGACGTTCACCGACACCGGCCTGGCTCCAGCCACCACCTACCGCTACCAGGTCCGGGCCCGCGACCACGCCGGCAACACCTCCCCGTTCTCCGCCGCGGTCACCGTCACCACCCCCGGCGGTGCGGGCGGTTGCCAGGCCACGGCGACCCTGCAGACCGGCTGGAACACCGGCTACATCCTGCAGCCCAACACCGTCACCAACACCGACAGGACCACGCTCAACAGCTGGACCGTCACCATTACCCTGCCACCCGGACACACCGTGACCGGCTACTGGAACGCCGCAGTCACGGTATCGGGCCAGACCGTGACCGCCCGCGGGATCACCGGCCAGAACGCCGCGATCGCGCCCGGAGCCGTCACCTCATGGGGAATGCAGGTCAGCCGGCCCAACGGCGACACCGCGATCCCGACCACCGCGACCTGCACAAGCAGCCGGTGAGATTCGTGTTCCAGACAAGCCCGACCAACCCCAGCTCAGGAGGCACTCTCGTCACACTTCCACACCGCCTTTGCCACAGTGGACCGGACCTCGTCCACGGATCTAGGTTCAGCACCGGCCAGAACCATGGGCCATGAGCACCGGCCTCAACGGATGATCCATGAGCCCAGGATCGGCCCGCTACGCTGCCCCGGTGCAGAGTATGACCAAGCGGCGGCTGAGCCCCGATGCGCTCGACACGATGCTGCGCGCGGCGATGGGCGTGGGATGCCACGTCGAGGCCGAACTGTGTGACGGCTGGTTCAACACGGCGTACCGGATCCGCCTCGACGACGGACGCGGCGCCGTCGTCAAGCTCGCACCACCTCGGCAAACGCCGGTGCTGCGGTACGAACGGGGGATCCTGGCCACCGAGGCGCTCGTGTATCGGCTGGCGTCCGCGGTCCCCGACATCCCGCTGCCCGAGCTGCTCCACGCCGATGAGGAGTTCCTCGTGCTGTCGGCGCTCAGCGGCGCGCCGTGGGACAAGGCACGCGACCAACTGCCGGCCGAGGCCACGCCGGTGTTGCTACGCGAACTCGGCCGCATCACCGCTCGCCTCCACACCATAGTCGCGCCGGACGAGCAGTTCGGATACCCGGCGCCCGAATCCGCGCTTACCAGGGGCACGTGGCGCGAAGCGTTCACCGCGATGGTGGCCGCCGTTCTCGTCGACGCGCAGCACTGGCGCTGCCCGCTCGGCATGACCCCGGACGAGGTGCTGGCGTTGGTCGACGCGCACGCCGATGCGCTGGACGACGTCGACACCCCCACACTCGTCCACTTTGATCTCTGGCCCGGCAACATCTTCGTCACCGGCGATGGCGAGCCCCGTATCACCGGCCTGATCGACCACGAGCGTGCGTTCTGGGGAGACGCGGCAGCCGAACTCGTATCCCTGGAGTTCTGCGGCCCGATCGACGCCCACAGCGAGCTCGTCGCCGGATACCGCGAGGCGGGCGGGCGGCTCGACTTCGACGAGTCACTGATCCGCCGACTCGCGCTGTACCGCCTGTACCTCGGCTTGATCCTGGTCATCGAATGCGGTCCACGCGGCTACGGCCCCGAGCACCTCGCCTTCTGCCAGGACATGCTCGCCAACTGGGCCACCGCACTGCGCGACCTGTAGTGGTGCAGGGATCTCGACGGCCCGCACCAGGAACATGCTCCACTATTGAGTATAGATGCTGTTGAACCCATCGACCTTCCACATCATCGCGTCGATGCCGCATTCGCCGTAAGCGATTTTGAAGTAACCTCTTTCAAGATCCGGCTGAACTTCCTCATTATCGAACCTGGGCACCTGACCCCAACCGGTGTTCCATTGGTTCTTGCATAGCCAGGCTTGCTCGTAGTCGTTGTAGCCGACGACGCAGACACAGTGACCACCGTCCAGACCGCCCCACTTGTGCTGGTAGACACCACCATTATAGTGACGAAAGTCTTCGTAGACGGTGAAGCATGTGGCGAGTGGGGCGGTTGTCAGCCAAGCCTTCATCATTGAAGGATCCCTAGTCCAGGAGTAGCCGCTGATAACGGTGCGCTTTTCCTGCCAGTCATCGCAGAGATTGCAGGGCTGATCACCTGGAGTGTAGGGGAAGCACGACTCGGGCACGACACCAACGCGCTCCGCATATTGGAACGCCGCAGAGGGGTACCAGCCATTGAGGCACCCATAGGATCCTCCGCAGTAGAACAGGTGCGCCGGAGACAGTTCGGGAAGGACGTTCCCGTTAGGATCGGTGTAAGCGATGTTCTCCGCGATTCGAGCTGCCGCTTCTATCGTCGCCGTGACCCCGAACGCGACGCAGGAGCCGCAGGTCCCCTGATCCCTGATCGGGTTGATGAATGAACGAGCGTAACCGTTCATGTTGGTCCAGTTCCATTCGGGCGGAGCCTCAGCGGCAGCTGCTCGGACTACGTCCCGATGCTCCTCCGAGCGTCGCACCCTTTCTTCGAGGGACAATTCATCGGGCCCGGGGACATACCCTAGACGTGCCCTGAATTCCTCGTTGGACAGCCGCGACACTGATGTCTCTTCGGCAGTCCAGTTCGCTGTCGGATCGGCGGCGAGACGGGCTTGTAGTTGTTCAAGGAACTCGTTGTCGGCGGGCATTGTTCCTCACTCTCCATAGGTACTGGCGCGTCAACTGACCCGCAGAGTGATCTGCATGGTGTCGGCGATCTCACCGCTCCAACTGCGTGCCAGTTCGAGCCGAACATGAGCGGCTCCCGAGCGTGTTGTGCGCAGGCAAATTTCGCGGCCCCCTCCGGCGCCCGGCCTGCCCGGCGCGCTCGGAGAGTACTCCGAGCCGACAGTCTCCACCGGGCCCTCGGCTACCGCGACGGCCCACCTGAAACCCGTGCCGGCATTCTCTTCCAGAACGACGAGCACGGTTTCGCCGGGCCTGGTTTCTAGCTCGACTTCTGCGGCGGCGTGCTCGATGACATAGTCAGCCATTGGTGCGCAGCTTCGTCGACATAATTCTTTCCCCGTGTTGCACGTTGCAACACTTCCCGAACTGGAAGTTACCAGGCTCTCGCCCTCGTCGGGCCGAGACAGTCAGACTGGGGCGCGGCTCTCCTCGAGTGAGTGCCGGTCACCCGGCGAGGGTGCAGTGCCCGTGGTTGTGCTGTTATCGCTTTTGATGGATGCCTTGGTGTTCTTGTTGCGGGCGGAGGGTCCAGTAGGCGTCGAAGTCACCTGTGCGGCCTTGAGTGCCGTGTCGAGTGCCTGGTCGGCCGGGACGGGCACATCGGGGACCACTCCGACGCCTTCCCAGTTGGTGCCGGTGACGCTGTTGATGGTCCGGGCGGTCGGCACGGTCACGAGGATGTGTTCGGTGACCGCGTGGCGGGCCGTCGGATGCGCACCGCCACGTGTCGTCTCACCGACGACGACGGCCCGGCCGTGCGCCTGAAGGGTGTACGCCACGTCCTCGCCCCCGGAGAACGTGATCGCGCTGGTGAGCACATAGACCGGGCGGTCCGTGTAGCGCGGCGCGGGAAGGTGCGCGGTCGTCCAGAACTGGCGTGTGGCGCCGGTGGACCGCTCGTGGATGTCGTTGAGGTGCACCTGGTCGTCGCGGAAGAAGTAGCTGCACCACATCGCGGCCCCTTCCGGTGCCCCGCCGAGGCATGCACGCAGGTCCAGAATCAGCGCGGAACTGTGGGCGACCAACTGCATGGCCGCGCCGATCGCGCTGGCGCCTTCGTCGGCGTACGCGATGCGCCGGACGTCGACGAGCCCGATGTTCCCGCCCAAGTGCTCGACGCGGCGGACCCCCTGGTTCTCCGCCCGGAGCAGCGCGAGGAACGCGGCCCGCCCCTCGTCCTCGTCCGCCGGATCCAGCGACTGCGGCTGGTCCACCCACAGCAGCCGCAGATGCTTGTCCGGGCACACCTTCTGCAGGTCAGCGGTCACCGTCTCGCAGAGCACCGGCCCGTCCAGGTCGTCGTACTCGCCTGCCGCGAGACGGCGCCGGATCGCGGCGTCGATGTCCACGGCCTTCTCGGGAAAGACGTACCCTGCCTCGATCCGATCGAGGGCCTGTCCGACTATCTGTTCGTTTGTGAGCACGGCGGGCATCCTAGGCCGCAAGCAGCCTCATGACCGCCGAATTTGCGTGAGCTGGCGCTCGCGGCTACGGCGGGTGAGTGCGGTTTGCCTGGATCACCCGGCCGATCATCGGTGTTGCGGCTGCGCCCCGCCGCGTCCCTCGATGGCAACTGCGCGGTCGGGACCGATTGACCACTACCAGCCGTTCCGGACAAGGATTCCTGGGAGCAATGAGTTGTGCGGCTACGCTTGCGTAGCTACAGTTCCGTATCTATCCTGGTCGTCATGGCTGCTGATGCTGCGCATGGGAGAAGCCGGCGCTCCCTGGCCGAGGTAGCTGACGCCTGCCGGGCGGCAGTGCTTGCCGAGGTGGCGGAGACCGGCTTTGGCCGGCTGGCCGTCGAGGGCGTGGCCCGACGCGCCGGGGTCGCGAAGACCTCGATCTACCGGCACTGGCCGTCGGTGGAGGAGCTGCTGCTCGATGCGCTCAGCCATGCCCATCCCGTCGAGGTGGCCACACCCGGTGGCGGCAACCTGCGCTCGGACCTGCTGCGCTCGCTGGAGCAGTTGGTCGGCTGGCTCGGCGCGCCCACCGCGCCGGCCGTCGCGGCGATCCTCAGCGAGCGGCAGCGCCGGCCGGATCTCGTCGAGGCCCTCTACACCCGGGTCTTCGACACCCACGGCGGCCGGTTCACCCGCACCGTCATCGAGCACTACGCCGAACGCGGCGAGATCGACGCCCGGCTGGTTACGCCGATCGTCGTCGACATCGGCGAGGCCCTGGTGATCAAACACCAGATCGACACCGGGCAACTACCCGGCGCCGAGGTCCGTGCGGCGATCGTCGACCAGGCGATCCTGCCCGCCCTCGGTTTCCCACCCGTACCCGATGAAGGTAACTCGACATGACCACGACGCGGCCCGACATGCCCGCGATCCCGCCCGCCGTCGTACAGGTGGACTGGAACACGGCGATCGGCACCTCCCGCACCACGCTGACCACCCACCTGTGGACGGCACCCCCGCTACGGCGAGGTTCCCCGATTCACGACAAGGCCTTCGACGCCCTACGCGAGCTGCGCGTCGACCTCGCCCGCTTCCTGCCCTGGTTCTCCCACCCTCGGATCGCGGTGCCCGCGCTGACTCCACCGACCACCGCAGAGACGTCGTGGAACTTCGAGCTGCTCGACCCCTTCGTCGACGACTTCGTCAACGCCGCCGGCGGCCGACCCATCGTGGCCAACTTCGCAACGATCCCGACCTGGATGTTCGTCACCCCGGAGCCGGTGACGGTGCCCGACGACCCGGACGAGATCCTGTGGGACTACGAGCGGGGCACCGAGCTGCGCGATCCCACCTGCGCCGAGGTCGCCGACTACTTCTACAGGGTGGCCAGCTGGTACATCGCCGGTGGGTTCACCGACGAGCTGGGCCGCTGGCACGAGTCCGGCCACCACTACCGCTTCGCCTACTGGGAGGTGCTCTGCGAACCCGACATCGGTCACCGCCTCGCCCCGGAGGCCTACACCCGGCTCTACGACGCGATCGTGACGCGGCTGGCACCGCTGGACCCGGACATGAAGTTCGTCGGCCTGTCGCTCAGCCATGTCCACCACCAGCCGGAGTACTTCTGGAACTTCCTCGACCCGGCCAACCACGCCGACGGTGTCCGGCTCGATGCGTTCTCGTACCACTTCTACGCCTCACCCGAGATCGCCAACCCGTTCAGCGAGTTGGGCAACGCCCCCTACGCGCACTGGCGGGACATCTTCTTCGCCCAAGCCGACGCGTTCGTCGACCAGGTGCGTTTCATCGACTCCATCCGTCGCCGTCTCGCGCCCGACACCGCGACGTTCGTCAACGAGCTGGGCACCTACCCGCCCGACGTGATGAACCCGAAGCCGAACATCCCGGACGAATACTGGGCACTGAGCGCCTCCGTCCAGTCATATCTGTGGTCGAGGCTTGTGGAACTCGGCATCGACCTGGTCGGCATCGCCGAGTTCGTGGACTACCCCGGCATGATTCCCGGCACCAGCCTCATCGACTGGGACACCGGCGCGCCCAACGCCCGCTACCACGCGCTCGCCCTGCTGCTGCGACACTTCAGACCCGGCGACGCGCTGATGGCCACGACCACGGGCGCACCCGGCTTCCCAGACCCGCGCATCCACGCTCAAGCCTTCCTGACCGCCGACGGTCAGCGAAAGCTCCTCCTCGTCAACAAGACGGCCACCCCGGTCACCGTCGTCCTTCCGCAAGACCTCGGCCGGGCGATGCTGGAGCAGATCGGCGTCAGCACGGTCGCCGGATCCCCAACAACCGTCGGCGAGGAAAACGCGCTCGACGCCCACGCCACCGCCGTCGTCTCCTACTGACCCGACTGTGCGGTACGACCGGAGGCTGCCCGCGCTCCGGTCGTACCGCATGCCGCATCACGGGCGGTCGGCTGCCGGAGTCGCCTCGGCGGAGGGGCGACGCCTATCCGACGGCGGTCCCGGATCGCGCGTCTTGATCGGTGACCGCCGCGGGAGGATGCGGCGCTGGGGTCCGGACCTTGGCGCCCGTCACACCACGCAGTGCGGTGAGGCCGATGCCCAGCCAGATGATGTTGAGCGCGGTCGATGGCCATGCCTGGTGAAACGCGCCGTTGACTGCGAGCCCGCCGGCACCCGCGAGATTGAGCAGGTGGTACCGCGTCCCCACAGCGAGCCGTCCGCTGGACAGCCGGGCGTAGGCGAGCAGAAGACAGGCCGCGCCGGCCCAGCCGATGGCGTCGGCGACAAACATCGCCGTTTACCGCGGCACGATGGCGTAGGCCCGAACTGGGAACGTGCCGAAGCCGCGTACCCGCGGTGGCGCCGCGTGGAGGCGGGCCCCGGTGACGGGGAGGTCGGCCAGCCCGGTGAGGTGTTCGAGCACCGGGACACCGGCGTCGAGCAGGATCGAGTGGGCCGGTCGCTGCCCGCCGCTGTCCGTGTCGTCGATGTTGACGCTGTCGATGCCGACGAGCCGGGCGCCAGCGTCGGCAAGCAGCTTGGCGGCCGGCTCGGTGAGATACGGGGCAGGGCCCCCGTACGCCCCGCTACCCCAGTGCCGGTCCCAGCCGGTGTGCAACAGCACCGCGGCACCGGCTAGGTCGAAGGCTGCCAGCGCCTGCGGCCCGATGCCGCGCTGGTCGCTGCCGACGAGGCGCACCACGACCGCGGGCAGGTCTGCGACCGCCTCCAGCGGCAGGGCGGCCAGGTCGGCTCCGTCCGGATAGCGGTGGTAGGGGCTGTCGAGGTAGGTGCCCGTGTTGCCGACCATGCTGATGCGGTCGATGGCGAACTCGACGCCCGGCGCGTAGTGAGCACGGGAAGCCTCGCGGGTCAGGTGTGGGGCGATCTCTGGTCCCGGTAGGCCCGGGTACGTCGTCATGCCAGCCTCGATCACGTGGTTGAGCTCCACCAGGCGGCGGCCTGGTGCCGCCGGCACAGCGGTCGTGGGCACGCCGCGCGAGCCCCTGTGCGGCTCATGCACCACCCGCAGCCGGCTGATGCGCACCTGGTCGACCATCGACAGGCCGAGATGGCCAATGAGCCGGTTGGCGATTTCGTCCTCGGCGATGTCGGCGGCCGGCAGGTCGAGCCGGAACCCCTGCGTCTGCAAGCCGCCACCGTTGAGGAAGGTCACCTCGGCGTCGAACACTGCGCGGTACTCGGTCATGTAGCCATGCTCCGCCAGCTCGGTGTTCAGCGGAAGCAGCAATTTCTACATGCCGTATGTAGCATTTCTGAATGCAGATCGACCCGCGGCGACTGGCCATCCTCGGTGCCGTGGCCAACGCGGGCGGGGTTCTCGCGGCGGCCACCGTGCTGCACCTGACCCCGTCGGCAGTGTCCCAGCACATCGCCCGTCTGGAAGCCGAGACCGGCGTGACACTGCTCGACCGGTCGCGGCTCGGCGGGCGACGGGCTGCCGGCCTCACACCGGCCGGACGGCTCCTCGCCGCGCACGCCGGGCGCCTCGCCGAGACCCTCGCCGCCGCCGAGCGGGAACTCGCCGCGCTGACCGGGCAGGTGACCGGGCCCGTCAGCGTTGGGGCCTTCCCGACAGCGATCCGGCACCTGGTGGCGCCGGCCGCCACTGCGGTGGCCGCGACGAACCCGAACGTCGAGGTCCGTATCCGCCAACTTGAACGCGAGCCCGGCCTGGCCGCGCTGCAGGCCGGCGGTCTCGACCTACTGATCGTCGAGGCCAGCCCGATCGATCCGCCCACGAACCTGCCCGGTCTGCGCGCGATACGACTGCTTGACGATCCTTACCAGATCGTTTTCCCCGAGCAGTGGGCTCCAGTGGCCGGCATCGAAGCCCTGCTGACCCGGCCCTGGATCGACGGGCCGCCAGGCTCCGCGTCGCACCGGGCGCTCGACCGGATCGCGACCCGCCACAACGCCGTGCTCAACCGCGTACACGAGTGCCTGGAGTTCCCCGCCACGCTCGCCGTCGTCGCAGCTGGGCTCGCGGCGGCCGTGGTCCCCGCGCTCGCCCTACCCACCCACAAACAGACCACCATCGAGGCGCTCCACGAGCCCCACGTCGGAGCCCGCCGAATCGACATGGTCCACAGGCATGGCCGGCACGAGCCGAGCCCCGCTACCGAACTGGTCGCCCAGGCGATTATCACCCAGGCCGACCAGTGAACAATGGGCGGCCGGCAGGCCGGCTGGCCGGCTACGTCCACGTCAAGGACATCCTCGGACTGCCGGTCGAGCAGACCCCCGCTTGTCGAGCCGGGGAAGGCAGGCTAGCTGCGTTCCCGCGCTCGGACGGAGCCGGAGGTCGGCCAGGCGCGGACGATGCGCACGGTTTGGACGAGCACAACCGGAATCACGCCGAGGGACAGCGCGACAGCCCAATCGCCGACGCGGAGCGTGGTGAGGTCGAGCAGGTCCCGCATGGCGGGCACGCCGAGGACCAGCGACTCGAGCGCGATGGTCAGCGCGAGGGCTGCCCACAGGTAGGGGTTCCTGGTGGCGCCGCGGAAGCCGGAGCCAATGTTGGTGCGGGCGTTGAAGACCGTGAGCAGCTGCGCGGACGTGAGGGTGACGAACGTCATGGTGCGGGCGTGGTCGAGGTCGAGGTTCATGACCTTGCTGGCGAGCAGGTAGGCGGTGAGGGCGACGGCGGCGACGAGTGTGCCGTGGATGAGGATGCGGCGCACTGTGCCGGCACCCAGTACGGGTTCACTCTTGGACCGCGGCGGTTCGCGCATGGCCTCGTCACTGCTGGGTTCGAGTGCCAGGGCGAACGAGGGGATGACGTCGATGATGAGGTTGTTCCAGAGAATCATGAGCCCGACGATTGGGGCGTCGAGGCCGAGGGCGAGTGCGACGGTGACGACGAGCACCACCGACAGGTGCCAGGAGAACAGGAACTGGCCGAAGCGGCGGATGTTGGCGAAGATGCGCCGGCCTTCCTGGATGGCGTGTTCGATGGTGCTGAAGTCGTCGGTCGTCAAGACGATGTCGGCGGCTTCGCGGGCGACATCGGTGCCGGTGCGGCCCATGGCGATGCCGACATCGGCTTGCCGGAGGGCGGGTGCGTCGTTGACGCCGTCGCCGGTGACGGCGACGACCCCGCCGGCGGCCTGCAATGCACGTACGAGGCGCAGCTTCTGCTCCGGCGCGACCCGGGCGAACACGTCGCTGTCGCCGATCTCGCGGGCTAGCGCGTCGTCGTCGAGCCGGTCGAGTTCCGCACCGGTGATGGCTCGGTCGGCGCGTAACCCGACCTCGCGGGCGACGGCGGCGGCGGTGCGGGGTTGGTCGCCCGTGATCATGACCACCCGGATGCCGGCCCGGTGGCAGGCCCTGACCGCGTCGACAGCTGCCGGGCGGGGAGGGTCGATCATGCCTACCACGCCGAGCGGGTCGACCGCGTCGAACACCTGGTTGTCGTCGCCGCTGGCAGCGGGCGCGCGGCCGGCGCCGATGGCCAGCGTACGCAGTGCCCGGCTGCTCATGTCGTGCACCCGAGCGAGGAGCTCGGCGTGCTGCTGAGGGTCGAGTAGCACCTCCGGGGCGCCTTTGGCGTGTACGGTGCCGTCGGTGACGACGGCCATGCGCTTGGTGGACGAGTCGAACGGGACCTCGGCGCGGCGGGTGTGCTCGACGCGGAGCGTGCGCCAGTCGAGTCCGTTTGCTTGCCCGCCGAGAAGGAGGGCGACCTCGGTGGGATCACCGACCGGGGTGCCGTCGGGGGAGATGTCCGCGTCGTTGCAGATCACTGCGCTCTGCCACAGCGCCCGCTCGTCGACGCCGTCGGCGAGCGCAACCTCCACCACGTGCATCTCGTTGGCGGTGAGGGTGCCCGTCTTGTCCGCGGCGATGACATTGGTGCTGCCGAGAGTCTCCACGGTGGGTAGCCGGCGTACGAGGGCGTGTGCGCGGGCCATGCGGCGCATCCCGACGGTGAGGGTGAGCGTGGCCACGGCGGGCAGACCCTCGGGGACGATCGCGACGGCCAGAGCGATCGCAACCTCGATCACCTCCTCGACGTCGAGGCCGCGCACCAGCCCCAGACCGACGAGAGCGGCGGCCAGGCCGACGACAACCAGCGACAGGATTCGGCCCAGCTGCTCCAGACCGGCCTTCAGCGGTGCCTGCCCGGTGTCCGTCGACGCGGCCAGGTCGGCGATGTGGCCGACCTCCGTCGCCGGCCCGGTGGCGACCACGACCCCCCGGCCGCGACCGGCGCGGACCGTGGTGCCGCTGTACAACATGTTCGTGCGGTCGGCGATCGGCGTGTCCCGTGGCACCGGCTCGACCGTCTTGACGACGGTCTCGCTCTCGCCGGTGAGGGCAGACTCCTCGACGGTGAGGTCTTCGGCCTCCAGGACGCGAATGTCGGCAGGCACCTGGTCACCTGCCTCGACCGATACGAGGTCGCCTGGCACCAGTTCCACCGCGTCGATCTCCTCACGGCGGTCCTGGCGCTCAACGTCGGCTCGGGTCGCGGTGAGGTGGCGAAGCGCCTCCATCGATCGCAGGGCCCGCAACTCGGTGACAAAACCGACGATGGTGTTGACGATGATGACCACCGCGACGGCTGCGGCCTCCAACGTCTCACCGATGACCAGCCCTGCCACGACCGCGGCGGCGAGAAGCACGATCACGACGCTGCGGACCTGATCGAGCAGAATTCGCCAGCTTGATCGCTGCGTGGGCATGGCCAGCGCGTTGCGCCCTGCTACAGCCCGCCGCCGGTTGACCTCATCCGGGGCGAGGCCACGTTCCGGGTCGACGTCGAGGCGGCCCAGCACATCGACGCCGGCAAGGCCGTGCGGGGCCTTTACGCGCCACTTCCGCGCTCGTGGCTCCTGATGCCGCACGTGGGACGCCGACGTGTTGCCCGGATCGTGCGCGGAGGCGCTCACCTGGTCAAATCTCCGACTTTCACAACACCGGGCCACCGATCCGGTTGCCCGCTGTTGTCACGGGTATCGAGCACAGGTCGCGGTCAACTGCCGCAAGGGTTTCCGTCACCTGTGGGCTTCGCCTGGCCCGCGCGACGCACACAACAAGCTCGCGCGGCTGTCCCGGCCCATGCCCGGCAGGAGGCGCATCGCGCTGCCCGTTACCTGGTGACCGCCGCGCCATGGGTTCATGCTGCCGTACCACTGACCACGAAACGGGCGTTTCAGCCGCCGGGGCTCACCCCGGGTTGGTGATGGCGGACCTCTTCGTGTGCCTGCCGCTGATCGCCCTCCCGGATCTGCCCGCAGACGGTTCCGGTTGTCGGGCGGCCCCTGCCACGCTCGAACCCCTGATCTTCTTATCCGTAGGGCTCGCTACGACGCCGCCGGAGGCGGGAGGTCGACGACGCGGGTGGCCCAGCGGGTCATCAGGGCCGGGTCGTGGGTGATGAGCAGGACGGCGGCGTGGTGCTGCCGTTGGTAGTCGGTGATGACGCCGGCGAGGTGCGCCTGGGTGGAGGCGTCGAGCATGGCAGTGGCCTCGTCGCAGAGCAGGTACGCGGGCCGGTGCGCCAGCGCCCGGGCGAGGCAGGCGCGTTGCAGTTGGCCGTCGCTGACGGCGTGTGGGCGGCGGGTGAGCAGGTCCGGGGTGAGGCCGACCAGGTCGGCCAGCTCCGCTGCCTGGGCCCACGCCTCGTCCTTGCCGGTGCCGGTGGCGCGTAGCGGTTCGGCGACGATGTCGGCGAGGCTGAGCCGCGGGTCGGTGGCGGCACGGGGACTCTGGAAGAGGATCGCGACCCGGGTACGGATCGCGGCGGGTAGCCGGTGGCGCGCTCCGACCACGGGTCTGCCGTCGAGGGTGACGTGCCCGGCGTCGGGCGTGTGCAGCAGGCCCAGGACGCGGGCGAGGGTCGACTTGCCGCTGCCCGACGGCCCGCGCAGCCCGATTGTCTCGCCGGGGGCGAGGCGCAGGTCGACCCGGTCGAGGACGCTCTGCCGCCCGAAGGAAAGGCTGACCTGGTGGGCTGCGAGGCCGGCGGACGGGACGGCGCTGGAACCGGTACCGCCCATGGTCTGCGTCGTGAGGGCGGTCATGCGCGTGCTCCGGTGCTCGTCGGGTGGTGGCAGGCGACCCGGCCGGCACCGTCGCGGCCGAGGGCCGGCAGGGTGTGGCAGGTGTCGGTGGCACGGTCGCAGCGGGGCGCGAAGGCGCAGCCCGCAGGCAGGTCGGTGAGCATCGGCGGGTGTCCCGCGACGGGTCGAAAGGCACGGTCGGGCAGCGCGTCGAGCAGCCCGGCGGTGTAGGGGTGGGCAGG
>NZ_SMKJ01000092.1:0-21717 GCF_004348615.1 Micromonospora sp. KC207 | reverse complement strand
CCCCCGTCCTCGCCGCCCCCGAGTGGGTGTGCTCTTCCGTCGACGTACCGCTGGTCGTCGACCGGCGTGCTGGCGAACCCGCAGAACGGGTGGATCTCGCTCAAGGACTTCACCAGCGTCATCCACAACGGCAAACATCTCGTCTATGGGTCGACGGTCAACTCGTCGGGGCAGTATGGCTCGATGAACTTCGGGACCTTCACGAACTGGTCCGACATGGCCTCGGCCAGCCAGAACGGGATGAACTCCGGCACCGTCGCACCGACGCTGTTGTATTTCGCCCCGAAGAACATCTGGGTGCTGGCCTACCAGTGGGGGCCGACCTCGTTCAGCTACAAGACGTCGACCGACCCGACCAACGCCAACGGCTGGTCCTCGCCACAGACGCTGTCCACCGCAACCCTTCCCGACGCCCCGTATGGCGTGATCGACCAGACCCTCATCGGCGACGACCAGAACATGTACCTGTTCTTCGCCGGTGACAACGGCAAGATCTACCGGTCGAGCATGCCGATCGGGAACTTCCCGGGCAGTTTCGGCTCGAACTACACGACGATCATGAGCGACTCCACCAACAACCTGTTCGAGGGGGTCGAGGTCTACAAGGTCCAGGGCCAGAACCAGTACCTGATGATCGTCGAGGCGATCGGCTCGCAGGGGCGCTACTTCCGCTCGTTCACGTCCAGCAGCCTGGGCGGTTCGTGGACACCGCAGGCCGCAACCGAGAGCAATCCCTTCGCCGGCAAGGCCAACAGTGGCGCCACCTGGACCAACGACATCAGTCACGGTGACTTGGTCCGCAGCAACCCCGACCAGACCAAGACCATCGATGCGTGCAACCTCCAGTTCCTCTACCAGGGGAAGAACCCCAGCGCGGGGGGCGACTACAACCTGCTGCCGTGGCGGCCGGGTGTGCTGACCCTGCAGCGCTAGGGACTGCTGACCCAGACAACCCCGTTCGCTGACCGCTCGGGTGTGTCCGGCGCCGACCGGCGCCGGACACACCCTTCTTGGCGGGCCGACCGGGCGGGAGCAGCCTCCGGCGCTCGGTCGTAGGGGGCGTGCTGGGCCACGCCGTCTTTCCTCAGGTGCACAGGACGCCCACGGCGAACCAGGGACCGCTCGCGTGGCCGGCAGGAGCAGGCCGCCACGGTGGGATGAGCGGCAGCCACTCCTGCATCCTGATACCTACGTTTCTGGCGGGCTGCGGCGCTTCACCGGGTGGGCGGGACGAACTCGGGCTGGTCTAGCAGGCGAAGCCAGCTCCCGTCCGGCTGGCGCCGCACGACCTGTGCGCGGGCGCCGGCTCCGTCTCGTACTCAGACATGGATCCTCCCTGACGTCGGACTTCGACGTCCCCCGGCGTCGCCGGCCACCGATCAGAAGTCCGGCCCGACGCTTCGCCGCCGAGCTGGCCGCCCGATTCGCCACTGTGGAGCGCAGCTGGATCGTACGGCCCAACCTGCCGCCGGTGTACGTGTATCGCGGGTTTCGCGCGCTCACTTCGATTCGACGCCTTCCGCCGGTCGGCCACCGGACTGAGCTTCGGGCCGCTGCCGCGCATCGGGGCAGATGACAATGACGGCCAGTGGCGCCGGTCGCGCCCAGGGCGCCGCATCCGTCAGGTCCAGCACCCTCAGCCCTTCCAGTGTGGTGTTGGCGTTCTCCTCAGGGTCCCGGCCCGCGTACGGCGGACTAGCGCTCGGTCGTTGGAAAAGTGATATCACTTTGCTAGTCTCAAGACATCTCACCCTGAAGGAGCCCTACATGACGGAACACCTCGACCTGCCCGCCCCGCAGGTACGCGAGCGCATCGCCCCGGGTGCCTCGGGCTGGCCGGTCCTCGCCCTGTCCATTCTGGTGATCCTCGTCAGCGTGACCATCCTCATCATCGGCGTGCAGCAGGAGGACTTCGCAGTCGTTCTGAGCCTCATCGGTCTCAGCCTCCTGTTCGGACTGGCCGCTCTGATCGCCGCGGCTGGTCTCACCCCCGTCTCGCCCGGCGAGGCACGCGTCCTTCAGCTCCTCGGCCGCTACGCCGGAACCGTCCGCACCGACGGGCTCCGCTGGGTGAACCCGCTCACCGTCAGGCGCAGGGTCTCCACTCGCATCCGCAACCACGAGACCGACGTGCTCAAGGTCAACGACGCCGACGGCAACCCCATCGAGATCGCCGCCGTCGTCGTCTGGCACGTGGAGGACACCGCCCGCGCCGTCTTCGAGGTCGACGACTTTATCGAGTTCGTCGCCATCCAGACCGAGACCGCCGTGCGGCATATCGCCAACAGCTACTCCTACGACTCCCACGACGCCGCCCAGATGTCCCTGCGCGACAACGCCGACGAGATCACCGCCCGGCTGTCGGAAGAGATCGGTCTGCGTGTCGCCGCCGCAGGGGTGAAGATCATCGAATCCCGGCTGACCCGCCTCGCCTACTCGCCCGAGATCGCCCACGCCATGCTGCGCAGGCAGCAGGCGAACGCTGTTGTCGCGGCCCGTACCCGCATCGTCGAAGGCGCCGTGGGCATGGTGGAAATGGCCCTGGTCCGCCTCGCCGAGAATGACGTCGTCGACCTCGACGAGGAGCGCAAGGCCGCGATGGTCAGCAACCTGTTGGTGGTCCTGTGCAGCGACAGGGACGCCCAGCCCGTGGTCAACGCGGGCACCCTCTACTCCTAGGCATGGCTACCGAACGAAAGAAGCTTCTCCTCCGGCTCGATCCCGCCGTGCACGACGCACTCGCGCGCTGGGCCGCAGACGAACTTCGCAGCACGAACGCCCAGATCGAGTACCTCCTGCGCAGGGTCCTCGCCGATGCCGGCCGCCTTCCCGGGGGAGTCGGACGGATGCGCGGACCCGGGAGACCCCCCGCCACACCCGATTCGGAAGAAGAATGACGTGGCCGTACCCGACAGCCTCGCCCAGCGCGTCTTCCTGCTGGCCTACAACCCCGACAAGGGCAGGGTGAGCGTCGGCACCAGCCTCGGCGCCATGCTCCGCGCCGCGGCCCTCGCCGACCTCTACCTCAACGGCCACCTCATCGACGAACGCGGCCACGCCGCCATCGGCGTCCGGCACCCCTGCCGCGATCCCGTCCTCGAAGCGCTCCTCGAAGAGATCGCCGGCTCCAAGCCACGCAGATGGCATTTCTGGGTCAACTGCCGGCAGCGCGTCGCCGTCAGAGCGGTACGCCAGCAGCTCAGCGATGGCGGCTGGGTCCGCCTCCAACCCCACAGAGTCCTCGGGCTGTTCCCCACCACCAAGGTGACCATCCGCGACCCTCGCGTCCGCAAGGAACTCCTCGGCCGGGTCAACGCCGCCCTGAAGAAGCCCATCGGCAGAGTCCACCCCGCCGACGCCACACTCGTGGTCATCGTTGCCACAGCAGGACTCAAACTCGTCCTCGACCGTAAGACCAGGCGCGCCAACAAACGGCGCATCCAGCAACTCACCGAGCTGAGCGGACCGATCGGCCCCGCCCTAGACAAAGCGATCCAGGACGCTGCCCTCGGCGGCGAGGCCGGTTAAGTTGTCCTGTCCAGGGCGGATAGCAAGTCTCTAACCCACCGCTCGACTTCGTCCTCCACGATCCGGCTGCCGGCAGGCCCCAAGCATGGGGGGCGTCCGCCGAGGTCGGGCAGGCGATTCCCGTGTCAGCTCCTACCGGAGTCCAGGCAGGTAAACCCCGCATCCGGGAAGGGGCATTAGAGGTTCAAATCCCCTCGACCTCGCCCAGAAAGGGCCGTCTCCCATGGCAGGAGACGGCCTTTTCGATGCTTTCCGGCAGCCATGATCCCGCCCGGCTGCGATGTGCGGCAGACCGCCCCGAGCGCGCCCGACCGCAGTGCGAGGGCGTGCCAGGCGTCCCCGGACGTTCAGGGGCACCTGGCACCAGCAGCGATTACCAGGCGGCGGTGTTGTACTTATTGCCGCTGGTGAGCTGCGTCCAACCCTGCATCTTCACCTTGTCGCTGCTGTTCGTCCGCAGGGCGTCGGTGTAGTTACGACCCCCCGCCTGGATGGTGCGCTTGCCGAAGGGGTTCCAGGTATTGCCACCGTCGGTGGTCTGGTTGATCCAGATAACATCGCCGTTCTGTGAGTCGACCAGCCGCGTCCAGGCGTACTGCACGCCGTCGATGTCGCCGACCCGGAACTCGAGCGTGCGGCCCTCAACGACGGCGGACTGGACGGTCTGCTTGTTGACGGCGTTGGTGGGATCCACCATGGTTTGGGTCATCGAAACAGACACAGTTCCTCCTCAGGTAGAGCTGTGACTGGAACACCGCTCCCGGTAGGATCCCCGTCACGCACTGCGGCAGTGAGCTGGGATTCGGCGCTCCAACCGGTTCGCCGCACGTCTTCCCGACGGGTCGGGGTTCAATCCTCGGGGCCGTGGCCGTAGCGACCCGCACCCGCGACCGAACGGACCGGTCGCTCAGCGGATTCCTCACCACACAGGGACGAAAGCCCGGTTTCGCCGCTTCGCGACGCGGGCGTTTCGGTACCTTCCCCGACCTGGGGCGGTGATGGTTCCGTCGTCATCGGGCGGCGGCGACCCGGACGACCGCGGTGTTCGCCGACAGCAGCTCGCCCAGGCGGGTGTCGATCCGCTCCGAGCCGGCCGGACAGTGGCCGAGTCGGGTTGGCGCTGGCGCGGGCGGCGGCGTGGGCCCCGTCGGCGGGACCGCGACGAGCCCGGCCAACGCCGCCTCGTCGGGTGCGAACCAGGCGAGCAGTTCGGCGGCGTACCCGGCAAGCTGCGGGTCCGGCTCGGTGAGCCAGCGGACGTACCGGTCGGTGTGCCGGGCTCCGGCGTGGAAGGCGTCGGCCGCCCAGCGGACCGCCACGTCGTCGGCCAGGCTCGCAGCCTCGTCGTGCTCGCACAGGTGCCCCGGCCGCCAGATGGCCCTCCACGAGGGCCGCCTGGCCGTCGGTGATCGCCTCGGCGGCAACGAAGGCCCGGCGCGGGTCGAACGGCAGCGCGTCGTCGCGCCGGTCGCCGAGTATCACCGCACGGAGCAGGCGGACCACCGCCGCCCGGTCCGGGGTGCCCGGGTCGCCGGCGGGGGCCACCAGGAACGGCACCACGTGACAGCTCGCTTCCCACCGCGTGCCCTGGTGGGGACGTTGCCGGCCAGCCCGGACAACACGCGGCGGCGGGACGGCGCCTCCGCCGACCGCAACGCCCGCAGGTGGCCCGGTACGTCGACGGCCGGCCCGTACGCGTGGTGCGGCGACTCCCACGGGACCTGGTCGAGCCCGGCCAGCGGGTCGGTGGGTCGAGCCACGCCGGTTAGCGCCGTTCGAGCGTGAGCAGCGGCTCGGACAGCGGGGGCGACGGCGCGTCGGGGTTGGTGGCCACGGCCTCCTCGATGCTGTGGAGGCCGGCTTCCACCTCGTCGGGATCGAGCTGGGCGAAGAACGAGAGAGCGCGCAGGCGCAGCCGTTCGAGCATGTCGGCGCGGGTGCCGTCGGACGGCTGGGTGACCGTGCCGAACCCGGTGACCCGCCAACCGGCCGCCGTGAACATCGCGATGACCTCGTGCAGCGGCTGGAACTGCGCGATGTCCGCCTCGAGGCCGCGCGGGAAGTGGCCCAGCCACCAGGGCTCGGGATGATGGTCGCTGAAGTTGCCGCGCAACAGCAGCCGCCCGGCCGGCCTGAGCACCCTGGCCAGTTCCCGGACGGCCCGGGGCTTGTCCTGGACGTGGTGCCAGGCGCAGAACATGAGCGCGAAGTCGGCGCTGCCGGACGGCACGGGCAGGTCCTCGGCGGAGCCCGCCAGGTAGCGCACGCCGGGGTGCCGGGACTGCGCCTGCGCCACCTCGCGCATGCGTACCGAGGGCTCGACGCCGGTGACCGGCCCGAACGCTCGCGCCAGCGCGGGGGTGAACCTGCCGGTTCCCGAGCCGACGTCCAGCCCCACCAGGGGACGCCGCTCGGGCAGCGCGGCTGTGAAGGCGCTCATCCAGGTGGCCATCTGCTGCTCGGTGAGCGCGCGGCCGCGCGCGTAGTGCTGGTGCTGCTCCGTGTCGTAGTCGACCCGCCTCATCCGCCGCTCCCTCGCCAGTCCGCGCCAGTGTCCGATGTATCGAGCCGATACATCGGAACGATACCGGGCATGGTGCGAGAAGGCCATGCGCAGGGGGCCCGGGCCACCCGTGGCGGCGTCCCCGGCCTGCCCCGACGGCCGTGACCGATCGGCAGGAGGGCGGCGTGGTGGCGTCAGCGGGCGGCGGCGAGTTTCAGGACCAGGTCGGCGGCCCGGACCACCCCGCCGGCCTGGCGGCTCTGCTCGCCCCAGTGCCGGCTGCGTTCCCGGAAGGAGTCCTCGGTGAGCAGCCGGTACAGCTTCCCGGCCACCTCGTCGGCGTCGACGTGCGGTGGACGGTCGAGCGCCAGCCCGACGCCAGCGTCAACCGCGCGGGCGGCGATGTCGTAACAGTCCAGCCAGAACGGGGTCAGCAGCATCGGCTGCCCGAAGTGGACGCCCTCGTGGAAGCCGTTGGCCCCGCCGTGGCAGACGAAGGCCCGGACGTTCGGGTGGGCCAGCACGTCGAGCTGGGACGGTATCCACTCCTCGACCCGTACGTGCGGTGGCAGCGGGCCGGGCAGCAGGTGCCGCTGCGCGGCGGGCAGTTTCCACAGCACCTGGTGCTCGGGCCCGATCGCACTCAGCGCCTCGGCGAACGCGCGCACCTGCGGACCGGTGAGCCGGGCCAGGGTGCCCAGGCAGGCGTAGACCACCGAGGTCTGCCGGTCGAGCCAGTCGGTCAGCTCGTCGCCCGGCGCGGGTTCGCGCGGTGGCACCATCGGGCCGAACAGGTGCAGGTGTTCCGGCGCGGGGAAGGGATACTCCAGCCCGAACACGGTGTACCCGAAGACGGCGACCGCGGCAGCGCTGTACTTCTCGGGGTCGCCGAAGGCGTTGCCGATCCCCTGGGCGCGGCGGTGCCGGGCCGGGCCGAGCAGCGCGCCGAGCAGCGCCAGCCGCAGCCGCGCCCGGAAGGTCAGGTTGGCCCACCGCTGCCGGGGGCCCAGCCGGCGCGGCAATCCGGAGGTGGGGGTCGGGTAGTTCCACGGCAGCCGGCTCAGGTAGATGTTGCTGGGCGGGAACGGCAGGCTCAGCACGTACGGCACCCCGCTGGCCAGCGCCGCGTCGAGCGCGCCCAGGTTCAGCATGTCGATCACCATCAGCCCGGGCCGGATCTCGTCGATCTGTTCGAGGGTCAGCTCGCGGACCCGGTCGGCCACGTCCGGGATCCGGATCTGCCGGGCGAGGGCCACCAGGCCGGCAGTGGTCATCGGCCCCCGGGTCATGGCGGCGTACAGCTCGTCGTCGACGCGGAGCAGGGTGTCCCCGGTGGAGCGGAAGCGCAGCGGGCTGCCGGTGGCGGTGGCCGCCACCCGGTCCCGCGCGTCCTCCTCGGCGGCGAACCACAGGTCCGGCTCGCCGCGCCGGGACAGCTCACCGGCGATGGCGAGCAGGGGGTTGAGCTGCCCCGGGTGCGCGGGGCTGGCGAAGAGTACGGGGCGCATGGGTATCCCTCCTACGGCCGCAGCCGTACCGGCAGGTGGTCGTATCCGCGCAGCACCCGGGTCGAGCGGCGGCGCGGCACCGCGGCCAGCGCCGCGTCGGGGTAGCGCTCGAAGAAGGCGCTGAGCCCGAGCTGGCCCTCCAGCCGGGCGAGCGCGGCACCGAGGCAGTAGTGCACTCCGCTGGAGAACGAGAGGTGGTCGCGGGCGTTGGCCCGGGTGATGTCGAAGCGGTCCGGGTCGGGGAAGACGGCGGGGTCCCGGTTCGCGCCGCCCATCATCGGGACCACGATCTCCCCGGCGCGCACCGGTACGCCGGCCACCTCCGTGTCGGCGCGGCAGTACCGGGCGGTGGTCTGGGCGGGCGAGTCGTACCGCAGGATCTCCTCCACCGCGTTGGGCCATCCGTCGGGTCGTTCACGGAGCGCCCCGAGCTGGTCCGGGTGACGGATGAGCAGGTAGATGCCGGTGCCGAGCAGGTTGACGGTGGTCTCGAACCCGGCCACCAGCAGCAGGCCGGCGGTGGCCAGCAACTCCTCCTCGGTGAGCCGTTCGCCCTCGCTGTCGAGGTGTACGAGGCGGCTGAGCAGGTCGTCGCCGGGATCGACGCGCAGCCGGGCGAAATGCCCGCGCAGCCATGCGTTGAGTTGCCGGATGGCGTCCTCGGCGTGGTGGTACTGGCGCAGCGTCAGCCCGAGGTCGAGCGTCGGGGTGGCGGCCTCGCCCCACGCCAGGAACCGCTGTCGCATGTCCTGCGGCACGCCGAGGATCTCGGCGATCACGGTGAGCGGCAGCAGGCTGGCGTAGCGTCCGACGATCTCCACGGTGTCGCCCGGCGCCTGGGGCAGGTCGTCCAGCAGGGCCTCGGCGTGCCGCTCGATCCGTGGGCGCAGCCCCTCGATGGCCCGGGGGGTGAAGACCTTGGCGACCAGCCGGCGGTAGCGGGTGTGCGTCGGCGGGTCGACGACCAGCATCGAGGGCGGGTCGGCCGGCCCGATGGGCCGTCCGCTGCGGCCCAGGCGGCGCACCACCGCGAGCGGGCCGGGTGCCGGTAGCGATTCCAGATCGCTGCTGAACGCCTCGCCGCGCAGCACCGCGACGACCGCGTCGTGCCGGGTGGTGCTCCACATGAGCCGGCCGCGGACCAGCGCGCCGGCTTCGCGGACCTCCCGGTAGAACGGGTACGGGTCGTCGCGGATGGCCGGATCGAAGAAGAGCCGGGCCTGCGCGTCACCCCGGCGGGCGGCGGCGGCGATGCCGAGCCGGGCCAGGCCGTGCCGGTCGAGCCAGCGCAGGAAGGTCCCCGGTCTGGTCAGCCTCACCCGAACCTCCCCACCTCGGCCGTCCCGGATGCCCGTGCGATTCTCGTCGTAGATATGACGGGCGTCAATTCCTACCTGCGTGCGGGGATTTCCCGGGTTGATCTCGAGAGGAACTTATACATCAGTCGGGGACCGTTGCGCAACGAACTCCCTCGCTGCATGAGAATCCGATGTGAAAGTGTCGCGCGCGCTGACGTAAACGTTGATTATCGGGTACTGTCCAGCGCCATGGCAGCGACGGAAGTCGATCAAATTGTCATCGGGTAGGGCGTCGTTCGCGGCCGGAGCAGTCGTGAGGGGTGAGCAGTGAGGAATGTCGACCGGGCACCGTTGACCACAGTTCAGGCCGACATCTGGGTAGCTAGTCGGCTATGTCCGGAGCTGCCCCAGTTCAACGTCGGGGGTTACCTGCGGTTCACCGGCCCCCTTGACCTCGAACTCATGCGTACCTGTATGAATCGTGCCGTGCTTCGGAACGACGCGTTGCGGCTGCGTTTCGAAGAAGAGAACGGCGAGCCCTACCAGTGGGTCGAGGACGAGTCGCCGGTAATTGCCACCATCGACTTCTCGAGAGAAGGCGACCCCCGCGCGGCCTGCCATTCCTGGATGGCCCGGTCGTTCGACCGCCCGTTTCCGTTGCGCCGGAGCAGAATGTACGAGTTGGCCCTGCTCGTCGAGAGCGAATCGGTCACCTACGCATATCTCAACGCGCATCACCTCGTTACCGACGGCTGGGGCGGGCGGCTGCTGCTGCGGCAGGCGAGCGAGGACTACGCCCGCCTGCTGCGCACCGGGGTGGCCGTCGAGGAGCCGCAGCCGTCGTATCTGGCCGTGGCCCGAGCGCGGGCCGCCCAGCCACGATCGGCCGGACGGGAGCGGGACCTCGACCACCTCCGCGCCGCGCTGGCGGGCGTGACCCCGGCCCTGTTCCCGCGCCGCGCGACCAGCGGCCCGACCGACGCCGGGGCAGCCAGCAGCGCGCGGCACAGCTTCCTGATCGACCGGGCCCTGGTCGACCGGATCACGGCCCGGGGCGCGTCCCCGTTCACCTTCCTCGCCTCGGCCGTCGCCGCCTACCTCACCCGGATCCACCGCACCGAGCAGGTCGTCCTCGGCGTACCGGTGCTCAACCGCCGGAACCACGTCGAACGGCGCACCGTCGGCCACTTCGCCAACGAGTTGCCGCTGCCGGTACGGGTCGACGGCGCGCGACCACTGGCGGACCTGGTCGCCGGGGTCCAGGAGACCCTGCGCGCGCTCTGGACCCAACAGGGCCGGTCCCGGGGCGACCTGCTGCGCGGTGTGGCGCTGCCCGACGGCGGCCGGCAGCTCTACGACGTGACCCTGTCCTGGATGCGCTGGCCCCGCCCCGAGCCGATCCCCGGGATCGAGCAGCAGACGATGGTGCGCAGCCGACTGCACGACCGGCACGTCCTGGCCGTGCTGGTCAACGACTTCGACGACGGCCCGCTGAGGGTGGACCTCGACTACGCCCCGGACGTGTTCGACGAGGACTTCCCGATCGAGGCGCTGGGCCGGCACGTCGTCACGCTGATCCGCAACGCCCTCGACCGGCCCGACCGGCCGCTGGCGGAAACCCCGATGCTGACCCCGGCCGAACGGGACCGGCTCACCCGGGGACTCAACGACACCCGCGTCGACCTGCCTGCCGACCTGACCGTGCACGGCCTGTTCGAACGGCAGGCCGCCCGCACCCCGGACCGGACCGCGCTGGTCGTCGACGGCACGGACGAGACGGTCAGCTACGCCGACCTCGACGCCCGCGCCAACCAGGTGGCCCGGGCCCTGCGCGAAGCCGGGATCGGCTGTGGCGACCGGGTCGCGGTCCTGGCCGACCGTGGACCCGGGCTGCTCACCGCGATCCTGGGCACGCTGAAGGCGGGCGGGGCGTACGTCGCGATCGAGCCCGACCACCCGGAGTCGCGCGTGCGGCACGTGCTCACCGACAGCGGCGCCGGGGTGCTCGTGGTGACCGGGGACACGCCACCACCGCCGGTGGGGCCCGGGGTCGCCGTGTGCCACCTCAAGGCGATGACCGACCGCCCGACGTCACCCGTGGAGCCGGTCGCCACCGGTGCCGACCTCGCGTACGTGTGTTACACGTCCGGCTCCACCGGCCGGCCCAAGGGGGTGCTGATCGAGCACCGCTCGGTGGTCAACCGGTTGGCCTGGATGCAGCGGTGCTACCCGCTGCACGGCGACGACGTCCTGGTGCAGAAGACGCCCGTGTCGTTCGACGTCTCCGTCTGGGAGCTGTTCTGGTGGGCGCTCGCCGGGGCCCGGGTGGTGCTGCCCGAGCCGGAGGTGCGGCGGGACCCCGCCGCCCTGCTGCGCACGGTCGCCCGGCAGGGCGTCAGCGTCGTCCACTTCGTACCCTCGATGTTCGGCCCGTTCCTCGACCTGCTGGCCGACGCGCCCGCCTCGCGCGCGGACGCCACCGGCCTGCGGTTGGTCTTCGCCAGCGGCGAGGAGCTGCCGCCCCGGCACGTCGACCGGTTCCACCGGCTGCTGTGCGCCGGGCCGCCGGCACCGGACGGAACGCCCGGCCCCCGGCTGGTGAACCTGTACGGCCCGACCGAGGCCACCGTCGACGTCTCCCACTTCGAGTGCCGGCCCGACCCGGCCGGGCCGGCCACCCGCGTGCCGATCGGCCGCCCGATCGACAACATCCAGCTCTACGTGCTCGGCCCCGGTGACGAACCGCAGCCGGTCGGCGCGCCCGGCGAGCTCTGCGTCGCCGGGATCGGCGTCGCCCGGGGGTACCTGGGCCGGCCCGAGCTGACCGCGCAACGGTTCGGCACCGACCCGGTGACCGGCGGACGGCTGTACCGCACGGGCGACCTCGCCCGCTGGCTCGCCGACGGCAACATCGAGTACCTGGGCCGCCTCGACGACCAGGTGAAGATCCGGGGCAACCGGGTCGAACCCGGCGAGGTCCAGCACGCACTCGCCGCCGTGCCCGGCGTACGGGAGGCGGTCGTGGTGGCCCGCACCGGCCCGGTTCGAGGCACCCACCTCGTCGGCTACTACCGGGCGGACGCCGACCTCGACCCGGCGTGGCTGCGCGCACAACTCCTGCACCGGCTGCCGGACTTCATGGTCCCCGCGTTCTTCCACCGGCTCGACCGGATCCCGCTGACCCCCAACGGCAAGCTCGACCAGGCCGCCCTGCCCGTACCGGCCACCGGGTCCGACGAGGGGGGCGGCCTGGCCGACGACGGCGGCCCGCACGACTTTGCCGACCGCGTCGTCGCGGGGACCGGGCCGGCCCCCAGCGACGAGGTGGAGCAGACGATCGCCGCGATCTGGGCGCGGGTGCTCGGGATGCCGTCCGTCGGCACTGACCAGGACTGGTTCGCCATCGGCGGTGACTCCATCCTCGCGCTGCGCGTCGGCGCCGAGGCGGCGCGGCATGGCCTGCACGTCACCGTCGCCGACCTGGTGGCCCGGCCCACCGTGGCGGCGCTGGCCGCCCACGCCCGCACCGCCCTGCCGCCAGCGCAGGAGGCCGCGCTGCCGGAGCCGTTCGAATTGGTGTCGCACCTGGACCGGGCCGGGCTGGGCGACGCGCAGGACGCCTTCCCGGCGACCCGGCTCCAGCTCGGGCTGCTGTTCCACGGCAGCGAACGCGAGGACTCCACGGCATACCACGACGTGTTCCGGTACTCGATCCGGCTGCCGTGGGACGAGGCCGCCTTCCGCGCCGCCCACGACCGGCTCCTCGACCGCCACCCGGTCCTGCGTTCCTCGTTCGACCTGGGCGGCTGCTCCGAACCACTCCAGATCGTCCACGCCCGGGTGACCGGCGGCCTCGACATCGTCGACCTGCGCGACCACGACGCCGCCACGGCCGACGCCGAGGTGCTGACGCACATGCGGCAGCGGCGACGCCACCGGTACGCGTTCGACCACGCGCCGCTGCACCTGATGCGGGTGCACCTGCTCCCGTCGGGGGCCGTCGACCTGGTGTTCAGCTTCCACCACGTGCTCCTCGACGGCTGGAGCGTGGCCACCGTCGTCGGGGACCTGCTGCGGGACTACCTGCACCTGGTGGGCGTCGACATCGATCCGCCCCGGGCGGCCGTGCTGCCCTCCCCGGCGGCGTACGTCGTCGAGGAACGCCGCGCGCTCGCCTCCGCCGCCGCCCGCGACTTCTGGACCACCCGGCTCGACGGCGCGGAACTCGCCCAGATCGAGGGCTTCCGCCAGTACGAGCCGCCCGGCGACGAGGGCGTGATCGTCCGGCACGTCCCGCTGCCCGGTGACCTGGAGGACCGGGTACGCGGCTTCGCCGTCGCCCACGGGCTGCCGGTGAAGTCGGTCCTGCTCGCGGCGCACTGCCTGCTGCTGCGGCTGTACGCCGGGACGACGGACGTCACCACCGGCCTGGTCACCCACGGTCGGCCGGACCGGGCCGGAGCGGAACTCGTCGCGGGACTCTTCCTCAACACGGTGCCGCTGCGGATCACCCCCGGCGCGCGTACCTGGCTTGAGCTGGTCCGGCAGGTCCACCGGCAGGAACAGGAGTGTCACCCGCACCGGCGCTACCCGCTGCACGCCATCGTGGGGGACCGGGGCGGCGAGCCGATCTTCGAGACGGCCTTCAACTACGTGCACATGCACGTGCTGACCCCGCTGCTGGAGCTGCCCCAGGTGGAGCTGCTCGGCTTCGACCCCTGGGAGGAGACCAACTTCACCCTGCTGGTGAACGTGTTCGTCAGCCCCGCCGACCGGCGCGTCTCGCTGCGCGTCGACGCCGACGGGCGCACCCTCACCCCGGCGCAGACCGACCTGCTGATCGACGCCTACCTGCGTATCCTCGCCCGGATCGTGGCCGACCCGCAGGGGGAGCCGGACTTCGGTTTCCTCGCCGCCGCGCCGCAGCCCGTCGGCCCGGCCCTGGAGGCGCCCAGCGACGTGGTACGCCGGCTCGCCGACCACGCCCGGCGCGCCCCGACCGCCGTCGCGGTCACCTTCGACGCCCCCGACGCCCTGACCGACGCTCCGCCGTGCGAGTGGACCTACGCGCAGCTGGACGCCACGGTCGACCGGATCGCGGTCGGGCTGCTGCGCTCCGGCGTCCGGCCGGGGCAGCTCGTCGGGATCGCGCTGGACCGGTCGCCGGAGATGATCGCCGCGATCTACGGCGTCGCGCGGGCCGGTGCGGCCTGCGTCCCGCTTGACGTGACGTACCCGAGGGAACGTATCGCCGCGATGGTCGCGCAGGCCCGACCGACGCGGATCGTGGCGCAGCGGCGGCACTGGAACCTGATCGAGGACCCGTCGACCGTGCTCGACGTGGCCGACCTCGTGGCGGAGCCGACGGCCGCCGAGGGCCCCGTGGCGGAGCCGACCGTCGACGATGCCGTGGCGCTGCCCCGGATCACCCCAGACGACCTGCTCTACGTCCTGTTCACCTCCGGGTCGACGGGGGTGCCCAAGGGCGTGGCGATGACGCACGGCGCGCTGGACAACTACCAGGCGTGGCAGATCCGGGCGGCCAGCGCGGCGGCCGGCGGCATCACGTTGCAGTACGCGCCGCTCAGCTTCGACGTGTCGTTCCAGGAGATCCTCACCACGATCAGCGCGGGCGGCACCCTGCGGATCATCGACGAGGACCTCCGGCGGGACGTGCCGGCCCTGCTGCGGCTGCTCGACCGCGAGGCCGTCGAGCGGATCTTCCTCCCGTACGTCGCGTTGCAGCAGCTCGCCGAGGCCGCAGAGCTGCTCGGGATCGTCCCGCGCGCGCTACGGGTGGTGATCTCCTCCGGCGAGCAGCTACGGGTGACCCCCGAGATCCGGCGCTTCCTGGCCGCCCTGCCGGCCGGCGCGGTCCTGGAGAACCAGTACGGACCGACCGAGACGCACCTGGTCACCGCTTACACGATGAGCGGCGACCCGGCGCGTTTTCCCAACCTGCCGCCCATCGGGCCCGCCATCAACGGCGTCGAGATGCACCTGTTGGACGAGCTGATGCGGCCGGTCCCGACCGGCGTGACCGGCGAGCTGTACTACGGCGGCATCCAGGTCACCCGGGGCTACCACGGCCGGCCGGGCCTGACCGCCGAGCGCTGCGTGCCCAACCCGTTCGGCCCGCCGGGCAGCCGGCTCTACCGGACCGGCGACCTGGCCCGCTACCTGCCCAACGGCGACCTGATCTGGGTGGCCCGCACCGACACCCAGACCAAGATCCGTGGCTTCCGCGTCGAACCGTTGGAGGTGGAGGTGGCGATCATGGAGCTGGCCGGGGAGTACCCGGGGATCCGCGAGGCCGCCGTCGTCGCCCGCCGTCGGGAGGGCGTCGACTCCTTCCTGGCCGCGTTCCTCGTCGGTGACCCGGACACGGTCGACCTGGCCGACGTACGCCGGCGGTTGCGCGCCACCCTCCCCGAGCACCTGGTGCCGGCGCGGTGGCAGTGGCTGCCCCGGATGCCGCTGACCCCCAGCGGCAAGCGCAACGACCGGGCCCTGCGCGAACTGCCCCTGGACCTGGCCGAGGCCCCCCGCGTCGCCCCCCGCGACCGGCACGAACGCATCGTCGCGGAGATCGCCGCCGAGCTGCTGCACCTGTCGGCGGTCGGGGTGCACGACAACCTGTTCGAGCTGGGCGGCACCTCGCTGACCGCGATGCGCCTGGTGGTGATGCTGGAGAAGCGCTTCGGGGTGGCCGTACCCGTCTCGGCGTTCGTCGCCACACCCACCGTGGCCGGGGTGGCCGACCTGCTCCGCCGCGGCGGGGCCGACCTCACGTTCGACCCGCTGGTGCCGATCCGCGCCGAGGGCGACCGGCCGCCGCTGTTCCTGGTGCACCCGCTCGGCGGCAACGTGCTCTGCTACGTCCCGCTGGCCCGCCACCTGAGCGCAGACCAACCCCTGTACGCGTTGCAGGCCGCCGGGGTGGACGCCGGGACCGAGCCGCTGCGCACCGTGCCAGAGCTGGCCCGCGCCTACCTAGACGCGATCCGCCGGGTCCGACCCGAGGGCCCGTACGCCATCGGCGGCTGGTCGTTCGGCGGGGTGGTCGCCTTCGAGATGGCCCGGCAGCTTAACGAAACCGGAGCCGACCAGGTCGACCGGCTGATCCTGCTCGACCCGATCGCCCGCCGGTCCAGCGACCCGGTGCCGGTCGCCGACGACGTCCTGCTCGACTGGTTCTTCTGGGAGCTGATGCGACTCGGCCACGACGGCCCACCGGCGCGCGGAGTGCCGGCTGAGCTGACCACGCCGGAGGCGAAGCTCGACTTCATCGCGGGCCGGGCGGGCGAGAGCGGGGTGCTGCGCCCGGGCAGCTCGCGGGGCTCGGTCCGCCGACTCTTCGAGGTCTTCCGGGCCAACTGGGAGGCGATCATCTCCTACCGGCCGGAGGCCGTCGACCAGGACATCGCCCTGCTGCGGGCCGCCGACCCGCTGCCGGCCGTGCTGAAGCCGATGCACGACCTAGCCGGCAGCATGCACCTCGACCCGCGCAACGGGTGGGGCGAGCTGACCACCGGCCGGGTCGACGTGATCGACGTACCCGGCGACCACCTGGTGCTCATGGACGAGCCCTATGTGGCCGAGGTGGCGAGGCGGATCACCGGGCTGCTGGCCGGGGCCACCCCGGCCCGCCGGCTGATCGGGGACGCACGGTGATCGCCCCCGCCGGCTCCACCGGCCCGACCGGCACGTGGACGTCCCGGCTGCCCGGCGGGACACCGATCCGCCGCCGACCGAAGGCGATCATCGTCGGCGCCGGCATCGGCGGCCTCGCGGCGGCCGGCGCACTGCTGCGCGTGGGAGTCGACGTGGAGATCCACGAGCGGGCCAGCGAACTCCGGGCCGCCGGCTCGGCGCTCTCGCTGACCGCCAACGCCCGCGTCGCGCTGCGCTCACTCGGCATCGACCTCGACGTCGAGCGGCGCGGCCAGGTCTACTCGGATCTGCACTTCCGCACCGCCACGGGGCGGCCGATCAGGACCGTCCGGTTCGCGCACCTGGGCGACCGGGTCGGCGCGCAGAACGTCGCCATCCACCGCGCCGAACTCCAGCGGGCCCTGCTGGAGGCGGCCGGGGGCCCGCCCATCCGGCTCGGTGCCACCGCCCGCCGGTTCCACCACCACGGCGGCGGAGTCCGGGTCGAGTTCGACGACGGGACCAGCGCCGACGGCGACCTGCTGATCGGCGCGGACGGCTTCGGATCGGCGGTACGCCAGCAGCTCGTCGGCCCCGAGCGGCCCCGGGAACCCGGGTACGTGTGCTGGCTGGCGACCGTCGCGTACCGGCACCCCCGGGTCCGCGACGGGTACGCCGCCCACTACTGGGGGCGCGGCCAGCGGTTCGGGCTGGTGCACCTCGGCGGCGACCACGTCTACTGGTGGGGCACCCGGAACATGCCGCCGGAGGCGGCCCGCGGCTGGCACGGCGGCCGGGACGAGATCCTCCGCGCGTACGCGGGCTGGGCCGACGAGGTGGTCGCCACCGTGGCCGCCACCGCCGAGACGGCGCTCATCAGCGTCCCCGCCCGCGACCGCCCCGCCCTGCGGCGCTGGGGCACCGGCCCGGTCACCCTGCTCGGCGACGCGGCGCACCCGATGCTGCCGAGCCTCGGCCAGGGCGCGGCGATGGCGATCGAGGACGCGGTGGTGCTGGCGCGCAGCCTGGCCGGGGCCACCGACCTGTCCGATGCGCTGCGCAGCTACGAGGCGGCCCGGCGCGACCGGACCCGGCGCATGATCCGCCAGGCGCACTCGCTGAGCCGGATCGAGCAGCTCGCCAGCCCCGCCGGCGATCTGGCCCGGCGCGCGTACCTGAGGTGGCTGCCCGCGCGGCTCGTCGACCGCCGCAACCTGGCCGACCTGACCTTCCCTGACGTCGCGCCGGCGGGCCTGCGGTGAGCGCCGGGCGCGGCGCGGCCCACCGGGCGTTGAGCCCGCTCGAACGCTGGTACTGGATCGCCGACCAGGTGTCCCCGCTCAACGTCATCGCCCGGGTGCGGGTACATGGGCACCTGCCGCCGGAGCTGCTCCGGGCGGCGCTGGACGGACTCCAGGCACGCCATCCGCTGCTGCGGGTGGCCATCGCCACCCGGCCGGACGGCCGGCGGCCCCGGTTCGTGCCGGCGGACCGGCCGATCCCGCTGCGGCTGGCCGCCGCCGACCTGCCGGATGCCGCCGAGCCCGGCGCGTCCGCCGACCCGGACGCCGGTTGGCTGCGCGAGGTCAACGATCGGGAACTGGTCGACCGGGTGGACTGGCGGACCGGGCCGCTCTGCCGGGCGGTCGTGCTGACCGGGACCGGCCCGGGGCCCGCCAGCGCCGCGCCCGCCGCCGGCGACGTGCACGACCTGATCCTGACCCTGCCGCACTGTGTGGCGGACGGGACGACCGCGCTGTCGTTGCTGCGCCAGTGGGTCGAACACGCCGACCGGCTGGCCACTGCGGTGGAACGGCCGATCACGGGCGACGCCGGACCAGGTAGCGCGCCCCAGGGCGGGCACGCGCTGGAACGGGAACCGGCCCTGCCCCCGGCCGAGCGGATGTTCCCCCGCCGGTACCGGGGCGTCACCGGCTCGCTGCGGCTCGGCCGGCAGCTCCTACGTGACCTGTACCGGGTGCGCCGGTACCGGCCGGCCCGGGTGGTGCCGAGCCGCTTCGTGCCGTTCACCGCGAGACGCAGCCGGCTGCTGCACCGGACGCTCACCGCCGAGCAGGTAGCCGTGCTGGCCCGGGCGTGCCGCCGGGAACGGACCACCGTGCACGGGGCGCTGGCCGCCGCGATGGTCCTCGCGGTCGCCGCCGAGACGGGTCCGCCCGCCCCGGGTCACGTGGCGATCGGCTCCCCGGTCGACTTCCGGGCGGCCCTGACGCCTCCGGTGTCCGAGCGGGCGGTCGGCGCGTACGTCGCCACCGTTCCCTCGTTCGTGCCGTACCGGCCGGGGGCGTCGCTGTGGCAGCTCGCCCGGTCGATCAGCGGGGACCTCGCGGCCCGGCGTCACCACGGCAGCCACTTCGCCATGGTCGACCTGGTCCGCCTGTCGTGCCCGCCGTCGGTCGCGGAAAGCGGCCGGTTCGTGGAGCTGACCGAGCGGTCCGGGCCGGTCAACCTCTGCCTGTCCAATCTCGGCCGGTACGACTTTCCCGACCGGATCGGGGCCTGGCGGCTGAGCGGCGCCCAGTTCGTCGCCGGGCTCTCGGTCTGCGGCTACTTCGTCGCCACGGCGAACACCAGCCATGGGGAACTGGCCTGGAACTTCGTTCACGTGCCGGAGGCGGTCCCGGACGCCCGCGCGGCCGGCCTCGTCGACGCCTGTGTCGACGCGGTGCTCGCCGAGATCTCAGTAGTGCCGGCAAGGGCCGATCCGGTGTCGGCCGGGGCCGACGGGAAGGTGGAATCATGATCGGGGCAGGAAGACGGATCGACGCGCGGGGCCGGGCGGTGGTGGTCACCGGCGCCTCGTCGGGGCTCGGCCGCGAGGCCGTGCTGCACCTCGACCGGACGGGGTTCCGGGTCTTCGCCGGGGTGCGCGACCGGGCCGCCGCCGGCGACCTGGCCGCCGCCACGGCCGGCCGGATCACCCCGCTCCGCCTCGACGTCACACTGGCCGACGAGGTCCGGCAGGCGGTCGACGAGGTGACCCGCCAGGTCGGCGTCGGCGGTCTCTGGGGGCTCGTCAACAACGCCGGTATCAGCCTGCCCGGCCCGCTGGAGTGCGTCACACTGGAGCAGGTCCGGCGGCAGCTCGACACCAACGTGGTCGGCCAGATCGCGGTGATCCAGGGCTTCCTCCCGCTGCTGCGGGCCGGCCAGGGCCGGATCGTGAACGTCACCTCCGGCCTGGGCCGGGTCGCCCTGCCCTACCTCGGCGTGTACGCGGCGGCGCAGTTCGCCAAGGAGGCGGTCAGCGACAGCCTGCGGCGCGAGCTGTGGCCGTTCGGTATCGCGGTGTCGGTGGTCCAGCCGGGGGCGATCCAGACGCCGATCTGGGACAAGGTCGCCCACGCCGGGTCGGAGACGATGGCCGGGGCGGCGGGGCGGGCCGGCGACCTCTACGACGAGCCGTTCGGCCGCTTCCTCACCCGGCTGGCCGCGCAGGCCCGGCGGAGCGGGACCACTCCGGCGGACTTCGCGCGGGCGGTCACCCGGGCGCTGACCGCCGCGCGGCCGAAGACCCGGTACCCGGTGGGCCGCGACGTGCGGTTGGGCAGCCTGGCCGCCCGCCTGCTGCCGGACGCCCTGCTCGACCGCAACTTCGCCCCGCTCGTGCGGGCCCGCCGCAAGCCTTCCTCAGTGCCCGTCGACCCGACCCCCGTGCCCCTCGCCCCGACCAACAGTGAGGACTGATCAGCATGGATGCCGACCAGCAGGCCCGCACCCAGGCCCAGGCCCTGTTCGCCCACAACCTGGAGTTGATCTCCGCCGGGCGGATCAGTGAGTGGGTGGAGCTGTTCGACCCCGACGGGGTGCTGGAGTTCCCCTACCCCCTGCCGGGCATCGCCCCGCGGTTCACCGGGCACCAGGAGCTGTACGAGCACATGAAGGACTTCCCGAAGCAGTTCGACGTGCGCTTCTCGGGGCTGACCTTCCACGAGACGACCGACCCCGACCTGGTGATCGCCGAGTTCGTCGGGGACGGCCGGGGGATCGTCACCGGCCGGCCGTTCCACCAGGTCTACATCTCGGTGGTCCGGTTCCGGGCCGGGAAGATCGTCCACTTCCGGGACTTCTGGAATCCCCTGGCGACCATCCGGGCCGGGCTGACGATCGGGCACGCCTGGCGCGGCCTGGTCGACCTGCTGCGGCCCGCCGCACGTCGTCGCCCGAAAGGGCCGGGCCCCGGTCGGGGGTGACCGTCGGGCCCGCCACCGTTCGGTGGGACGGGCGTGGGGGCCGGCCCCGTGCGCCGGCCGGCCCCCACGTACGCGAACTGCTGCGCCTACGGCTTCCAGGAGCCGGCGGTCTCCAACTCGTGCCGGTACTCCAGCGCGCCGTTCTTGTTCGCCACGTCGAAGGTGACGCTGCCGGTGCGCTTGCTGCCCTCCCGCAGGTTGACGCCGGAGTCGAGCA
Source organism: Micromonospora sp. KC207 (assembly GCF_004348615.1). Lineage (NCBI taxonomy): Bacteria > Bacillati > Actinomycetota > Actinomycetes > Micromonosporales > Micromonosporaceae > Micromonospora > Micromonospora sp. KC207. The sequence continues at coordinate 796 of NZ_SMKJ01000092.1, read as the reverse complement.
GGTCCCCGCAGCCGGCCAGCGCGCCGGCGATCCCGTTCGCGGTGGTGCCGTCCTCGGCCACCCACTGGAAGTAGAACGGGTTGATCGACATCTTGCCCTTCTTCACCGTCGCGGTGACGTCCGCGATCAGGTAGAGGCCCTTGTCGGGATCGGGCGAGTACGACTTGCAGCCCTTGGCCGAGGTGCGGAACCGCAGCACCGTGATCTCCAGGGTGCCCTCGTCGTCGGTGATGACCAGGGTCTCGCCGGCCTTCATGTTGAGGGTCTCGCCGTCTGGCGGGGCGGACGACGAGGGGGAGGTCCGGTCGGCGGTCGGCAGGCCGCTCGGGGCGGTGGTGACCCGGGGCACGGTCGGCAGTTGCCGCTCGGCCTCCTTCGCCGCCTCGTTGGCACCGGCGACGAGCGCCACGATGCCACCGACGCAGCAGAGCAGCGCGAGCACCGCCACGACGACCACGATGATGATGATCGGCTTCTTGCTGCTCTTCTTGGCCGGCAGCGGGGGGCCGAGCGGGTAGCCCGGGCCCGGCGCGTACGGCCCACCCGGCGGCGGGTACGGCCCACCTGGCGGCGCGTACGGCCCACCCGGCGGCGCGTACGGCCCACCTGGCGGCGGGTACGGGGTGCCCGACACCGGCGGGTAGGCCGCCTCCGGGCCCGGCTGGTACGTCGGGTCGGGACTGGGCGGCGGCGTGAAGGCACCCGGCGGCGGGTACGGCGCGCCCGAGGTGGGCGGGTACGGCGCGCCCGAGACCGGCGGCGGCGGGTATGGCGCGCCCGAGACCGGGGGCTGGGG
>NZ_SMKJ01000091.1:0-21751 GCF_004348615.1 Micromonospora sp. KC207 | reverse complement strand
CGGTGGGTGACGGGGCGGCGGGGGATGGCGGCCGGATGGCGGCCGACCGCGCTGCCTGCCGTTCGATCGCCTCGACCACGGCGCGGGCCTCGTCGGTCCGCCCCTGGGCGAGCAGGAAACGGGGTGACTCCGGCACGGACCGACGCCACCACAGCAACAGGACGATGGGCACGGTCGCGACCACGTGGAGCACGCGCCATCCCTCCGGCCCCATCGGGACGATCCACCGGGCCAGCAGAGCGGCACCGACGTACCCGAAGGAGAAGAAGCCGGCGAGCGCACCGATGAACCGGCCACGGAGTCGTCCGGGGACGAACTCGGAGAGGAACGCCGGGATGATCGCCGACTCGGCCCCGGTGCCGATGCCGGCGACTAACCGGGCCAGGAAGAAGAACTCCCAGTTGGGAGAGGCCGCCGCGATCAGGGTGGCCAGGCAGAACACGGCCAGCGCCCACATCATCACCCGACGCCGGCCGATCCGGTCGGCGATGATGCCGGCACCGAGGGCACCGAAGAAGAATCCGATGAGCGTGGAACTTCCCACCAGACCGGTCTGGCCGCTGCTGAGCTGCCACTCCTCGGTGATCGAGGGCAGGACGAAGGCGACGGTGGCGACGTCGAGGCCGTCGAAGGTGAGCCCGAGGCCTCCCATGGCGAGCAGGGTCAGGTGTGGTCGGGAGAACGGCAGCCGTTCCAGACGGGCCAGCAGGTCGGACACCGGTCCCCCGCTCAGGCCGGCTCGAACGGGAGATCGATGCCCTCCAGCGTCGCACCGCACCGGCAGGCGGGCGTCCGGGGCAGCGCATCGACCACCCGGAGCAGGAGTGCCCGCAACCGTTCGACGTTCTCGGCGAAGACCTGGAAGACGTCCTGCTGCTGGACCTCGTCGCCGGGGGCGAGGCCGGCGTCCAGGTCGGTCACCAGGGCGATGGAGGTGTAGCACAGGGCGAGTTCCCGGGCCAGGGTCGCCTCGGGCTGGCCGGTCATGTTGACCAGCGACCACCCCTGCCGGGCGTACCACCGCGATTCGGCCCGGCTGGAGAAGCGCGGTCCGTCGATCACCACGGTGGTCCCTCCGTCGGTCACCGGGCTGCCGTACTCACGGGCGGTCTTCAGCACGGTCTCCCGACCGACGGAGCAGTACGGATCGGCGAACGAGACGTGTACCGCGCCCGAGTCGTAGTAGGTCCGCTGCCGCCCGGAGGTACGGTCCACGATCTGGTCCGGCACCACCAGGCTGCCCGGCCCCAGTTCGGGCAGGAGCGAGCCGACGGCACAGGGTGCGAGGACCTGACGTACCCCGGCGGCGCGCAGCGCCCAGATGTTGGCACGATAGTTGATCTTGTGTGGGGGAAAGCGGTGGTCGGCACCGTGCCGGGCGAGGAAGGCGACCGTCCTGCCGCCCACCTCGCCCACCGTCACCGGACCGCTCGGTGGGCCGAACGGGGTGTCGACCGTGATCTGTTCGCTCTCCGCAAGCAGCGCGTAGAACCCGGTGCCGCCGATGATCCCGACGTCAGGTCGTGCCTGCGTGGTCATACTGCCTCCTGGTGGTACGGCGTTGTGAGGCCGGCCAGTCTGCGCGCCACCTCGTCCAACACCTCCGGCTCCTTGCAGAACACGAAGCGGACGATCGGCAGCCCGTCGGCGGGGTCGTCGTAGAACACGGCGCTGGGGATCGCGGCGACCCCGGCCCGGTGCGGCAGCTCCCGGCAGAAGCGGATGCCGTCCGCCGTACCGAGGGGTCGGATGTCGGCCTGTAGGAAGTACGTTCCCTGGCATGCGTACGGGGTCAGACCGGTGGTCACCAGACTGGCCCGCAACCGGTCCCGGTTGGCCTGCAACCGCGCCGCCTGGGCCCGCACCCAAGGCTGCTGGGTTCCGAGTGCCTGCGCCACCGCGACCTGGAAGGCGGTGCCCGAGGCGAAGGTCAGGTACTGCTTGACCCGCCGCACCGGCTCGACCAGATGGGCTGGACCGCACACCCAGCCGACCTTCCAGCCGGTGGCGCTGAACGTCTTCCCCGCCGACGAGATGGACAGCGTCCGTTCCCGCATCCCCGGCAGGGTGGCGAGCGGGGTGTGCACGGCACCGTCGTAGGTCAGGTACTCGTAGACCTCGTCGGTGACGGCGACCATGTCGTTGCGCCGGCAGCAGTCGGCGATGGCGGCCAGCTCCTCGGCGTCGAACACGCTGCCGGTGGGGTTGTGCGGACTGTTCAGCAGCAGTACCCGGGAGCGGCGCGAAACCGCGGCCGACAGGTCGCCGGGGTCGAACCCGAACCGGCCGGTGGCGTCGGGACGCATCGGTACGACCCGTCGCCGACCCCGCGCCAGGGCGATGCTGGCGGCGTACGAGTCGTAGTACGGCTCGAAGACGATGACCTCGTCGTCCGGCACGCAGTGTGCCAGCAAGGCCGCCGCCAGGGCCTCGGTTGCTCCCGTCGTCACCAGGACCTCGGTGTCCGGGTCGTAGTGGGTGCCGTAGCGCAGGGCCCGCTGGGCGGCGATCGCCTCCCGCAGTTCGGCAAGCCCGGCCAGTGGCGGGTACTGGTTCGCGCCCGCCGCGATGGCGGTCCGGGCCGCCTCCAGCATGGCCGGCGGGCCGTCGGTGTCCGGGAAGCCCTGCCCGAGGTTGACCGCCCCGGTCCGCTGCGCCAGCGCGGTCATCTCGGTGAAGATCGTCGTGCCCGAGCCGGTGCCGGTGCCGGTCGGACATGCGGGCACCCGGATCATCGCGGCCCCCCGGCACCGGATTGCGCGGTCGGCAGGCCGTGGCCCACCGGCAGCGGCCCGCCGGTCAGGTCGTCCCGCAGGTCGAGCTGGTCGAAGGTAGTGACGACCGGATGGTCGCCGCCCAACGGCGGCGTGTCGTCCCGCTGGACCGCGACGGTGTGCCAGCCCGCCGCCCGGGCCGCGTCCAGCTCGGCGGCCACGTCGGACAGGAACACGATCGAGGCCGGGTCGGTGCCAATCGACCGGGCGATCGAACGGTACGAGTCCGGTTCCCGCTTGGCGCCGCCGTTCTCCAGGTCGAAGAACCCGGTGAGGTACGGCAGCAGGTCGCCGTGCGGGCTGTGCCGGAACCACGCCCGCTGCGCGGCCACCGACCCGGACGAGAAGATGTGCACGGTCCACCCCCGCGCCGTCCACGCCCGGAGGGCCCGTGGCACGTCGTCGTACACGTGCGACACGAGCGCGCCGCTAGCGAGGGCGTCCTGCCAGATCAGCCCCTGGATGGTCTTCAGGGGCGCGAGCTTGGCGTCTCGCCGGATCCAGTCCCGCAGGATGTCGACGATCTCGTCCCGACCGGCGTCGGGCCGGTCGGCGATCCTGGCTGCGGACCGCAGCGCGTCGGCGACCGCCGGCTCGCCGCCGTGGGTCGCCGCCCAGGACCCCAACACCCGGGACGCGTACGGGAATAGCTGGTCGTGCACGTAGCCGATCGAGCTGGTGGTGCCCTCCACGTCAAGGACGACTGCGCGGCTCATGGCAGCCGGGCCGTGCGCAGCTGGTCCAGGCTGGGGAACCCGCTGGCGATGCTGTGCGGCAGGAAGTCGCCGATCCAGCCGTCCTCCTCCTCAAAGAACCGGATGGCGGTGAACTCCGGCCGGCCACCCATGTCGAACCAGTGCGACGTGCCCCGCGGCACCCAGAGCAGGTCGCCCGCCTCGCACACCACCGCGTACACCTTCGCGTGCACGTGCAGGTAGAAGCAGCCGGACCCTTCGACGAAAAACCGCACCTCGTCCTCGTCGTGGGTGTGTTCCGAGAGGAACTTCGTCCGCGCCGCGTGGGCCTTGTCCGGCCACTGCGGGTCGGTCTCGTGGGGCTTCATCCGTACGACGTCGACGAGCCGGAACCCGCCCTGGGCGCAGATCCGGTCCACCTCCGGCCGGTAGGCGGCGAGAACGTGGTCGGGCGAGGCGTCCGGGGCCACCTTCCGACCGAGTTCCCACTGCTCGAACTCCACGTTGAGCGGGCTGAGGGCCTCGCGGATCTCGTCGGGCCGGTCGGTGCGCTCCAGCACCGTCCGGGCGTCGTCGTCGGGCATGATCTGCAGCAGTGTCATGGTGTTCTCCCTCACTGAATCGCTGCCGTCCGATGGGTGTCTGTCAGTCGCCGATGAGGAGGGCGAGCTGGCAGAGCGCTTCGAGGCACTCGAGGCGGTCGCTCGCCTCGGCCAGGTCGGCTCCCCAGGTGGTCGCGCCGTGGTGGGTGATGAGCAGCGCGGGTGCGGGGTCGGTCGCCGGGCGGGCGAAGTGGTCACCGACCTCCGCCGCGATCCGGGGCACCTCAGGCCAGTTGGCGAACAGGGGGATCTCGATGCTGTCCAGGTACGACCGACCCATTCCCTTGATCAACTCCAGGTCGGTGAAGCGCACCGGTTCGCCTCCGGCCCGGGACCTGCGGCTCGCCAGCGCGGTCGCGTACGGCGGATGGGCGTGCACCACCGCCCCGACCGTCGGGAAAGCCCGGTAGACGGCCAGGTGGATGCAGGTCTCGGCGGAGGGCCGGGGCGAGCCGGGCCGCACCGGCGCACCGGTGTCGGCCCGGACGAGCACAGTGTCGGCGGAGGTGAGCCGCCCCTTGCCCAGCCCGCTGGCGGTGATCAGGACCGCGTCGGCTCCGGACCGAACCGAGACGTTGCCCGAGGTGCCAGGCATCCAGCCCCGCTCGTAGAGGGCCCGTGCCGTCGCGCTCAGCCCGACGGCGGCGTCGTACGGGTCCGCAGCGGCGCCGTACGGGGCGGTGGAGACGACGTCCACGGGGTGCGCCGTCATGACCGGTCGGTCCGGAGCGCGACCAACCGGTGGGGGTGCAGTCGACGGACTCCGCCCAGCCCGGCCAGCTCCAGCAGCACGCCGAACCCGGCCACCGCGGCGCCGCTCTCGGTGACCAGCTTCGCCACCGCGGCCAGGGTGCCGCCGGTGGCCAGCACGTCGTCCACGATCAGCGCCCGCCCGTCCGGTGGCACCGCGGACTCCTGCATCTCCAGCACGTCCTCGCCGTACTCCAGGTCGTACTTCACCGACCGCAACGGGCCGGGTAGCTTGCCGGCCTTCCGGACCAGGACCAGCGGCTTTCCCGCGGCCAGCGCGACCGCGGTGCCTACCATGAAGCCGCGTGCCTCGACCGCGACGACGTGGCTGAACGCGTCCCGGTACGCGGCTGCTAGGGCGTGGGCCGCCGCCCCGAGCGTCGCCGGCTGCGCGTAGACACCGGCCAGGTCACGGAACCGCACCCCGGGCCGGGGGAAGTCCTCGACCACCGTGGCGAGCCGGTCGATCCGGTCCGCCAGGTCACCGGTGCCCGGGTCGGCGGGGTACCAGATGCGGTCCTCGGTCACGATCGCGGTGACCAGATCCCTCGGCGTGACGTCGAAGGCCGGGTTGAACACCTGTGTGCCGGCGCAGGTGGTATCGACGCCGGCGATGGAGGTCACCTCGTCGCCCGGCCGCTGCTCGATCGATATCGCGGCCCCGCCGGGCGTTCCCTCGTCGATGGTCGACTCCGGCGCGACGACCACGAACGGCACGCGGTGGCGGGCCGCCGCGACGGCCAACGGGTACGTTCCGATCTTGTTGGCGACGTCGCCGTTGGCGGCGATCCGGTCGGCACCGACCACGACGCAGTCCACCAGGCCGGCGGCCAGCGCGCTCGCCGCCGCCGAGTCCACCAGGAGCCGATGGGGTATGGCGGCGTCGCGCAGCTCCCACACGGTCAGGCGGGCCCCCTGGAGCAGCGGTCGGGTTTCAGTGGCGAAGACCATCTCGACCTGGCCGTGCCCGGCGAGGTGGTGTACGGCACCCAGCGCCGTACCCACCCCGCCGGTGGCCAGCCGCCCGGTGTGGCAGTGGGTCAGGATCCGCAGCCGTGGCCGGGGGCAGAGTCCCCGGAGGAGATCCGCGGCCCGGGACGACGCGGCCCGGTTGACCCGCTCGTCCTCTTCGGCGAGTGCGGTGGCTTCGGCGAGTACCGCGTCGGCGCCCTCGGCCAGCCGGCTCAGGGCACGGTCGACCCCCCAGGCCAGGTTGACCGCCGTCGGCCGGGCCGCGGCCAGGCGCGCGGCGTCCCTCCGTACCGGCTCGTCCGCCCCGTGCCGGTATGCGGACAACGCGACGCCCAGGGCGCCCGCGATCCCCAGCGCCGGGGCTCCCCGGATCGCGAGTCGTGCGATCGCGTCGATCAGTTCGTCCACCGTGGTGATGCGCAGAACGTTCCGGCGGTGCGGCAGAGCGGTCTGGTCCACCGTGACGATGGCTCCGTCGTCCCACGCCAGGGTCGGTTCGGCGGTCATTCCCCGGCCCCCGCAGCGTCCTTAACCCCCGCGACGAGGTACATCTGGCCGGGGGGCGAGATGTTGTTGTTCAGCATGTATGCCTGGATACGGTCGGGCGAGTCCTCGTGCGAACCGATCCAGTGGTCGATCTGCGCGTCGGTGAACGGGCAGAAGTACTGCACGTCGACCGTGCCGAAACCGGCGGCGGTCAGCATCGCCGCAGTCTCCTGGGGCGCCGGCGTAGCCCGCAGCAGCCATTCGCGGTCGGCGGACCCGTAGAGCGACAGCATCCGTCCGTCCGGCCACGAGGTGTTCCAGTTCGAGATCACCACACATCCGCCGGGGGCGAGGAGGCCGTGGACGGTGGCCAGCGTGTCGATCCGGTCGGCGTCCGGGATGTGAGCGAACGTGCCCATCATGAAGGTCGCGAGATCGAAGCTCTGCTCCGGAAACCTGACGGTACGGATGTCCCCACAGACCAGCTCCACCCGGTCGGTGATGTCGGACCGGCGCAGTTCCTCCCGGGCCATGGCGACCGCCGCGTCCGCGACGTCCAAGCCGACGCTGCGCCATCCAGCGCGGGCGAACAGCATCGGGTACCGGCCCGTGGCGGTGCCCACGTCGAGCATCCGGCCGGTGAGCTGTCCGCGCTCGGCGAGCGCGTGGAACAGGGCGTCGCGTTCCAGACGCTTCTTGACCTCGTCGACTCCGCGAAGATGGCGGTACTCGCGGTACCAGTCCGAGCGATATGTAATCGTGTCGGCGAACTGGTCGGTAGATGACATGGATCTCCCCTAACCAAAACGGATGTTCGAGCAGAACCAACCGACTGAGCAGAACCAGCAACCGGATCGCTGCGCTGCGAGGTGCCCGCTGCTCGGAGTGGCGGAACCAAAAAGCCGCCGCTACCCCTACTCCCCGTCATTCTGGGCACACTGACCGCCAGGCGACTCCAGTATTTTTATCTGCATCGATGGCGTAAATCAATTAAGAATTTCTACATCGAGCTTGTAGCGATTCTGCGCCAAATGACAGGTCGATCAATGGGGCAAGCCCCCTACAATTGCCGGACGACGGTTGATGAGCCCCGAATCACGCAGATATGCAGGAGGTTGGGCCGTGCCTGGCAACGAGACGCCGACCGGTGGGACGGTCGACACGCTGCTGCGGAGAAGCGTGGAGGCCCATCCCGACCGCTGTGCCCTGCGCAGCCAGGGACAGAACTGGACCTACACCGAGCTGGACCGGCGGGTCGGTCGGCTGGCCGGCGCGCTGCGCGAACGCGGGGTGGGCCCCGGCACCCGGGTCGGGCTGCTGCTGCCCCGGTCGGCCGAGTGCGTGGCGCTCATCCTCGCGGTCCTGCGCCGGGGTGCGGCCTACGTCCCGCTGGACCCCGGCCACCCGGCCAGGCGGCTGGCGTACGTCCGCCGGCACAGCGGCGTCCACCTCCTGGTCACCGCCGGTGGGCACACCGCACCACCCGGCCCCGGGGAGGACGTCGCCCTCGACGACCTGCTCTTGGAGGCCGAGGCGTCCACGACGGACGCCCCGTCGTCGAGCGACGACACCCCCGACGGCACCGCACACATCCTCTACACCTCGGGCTCCACCGGAACCCCGAAGGGCGTGCGGCTCAGCCAGCGTGCGGTCGCGAACAACGTCCGCGCCTGCGTGCGCACCTTCGGTCTGCGGCCCGACGACACCCTCGTGCTCAAGACGCCGCTGACCTTCGACGTGAGCGCGTACGAGATGTTCTCCACCCTGGCCGCCGGGGCCTGTCTGGTCGTCGCGCCCCCCGGTGCCGAGGGTGATCCCGACCTGCTCGCGGCGACCGTCGACAACTACCGGGTCACCGTCCTGCACACCGTCCCGGCGCAGCTCCGGGCGTTGACGGAAACCGGGGCGTTCGTCCGGAACACGTCCCTGCGGGCGGTGATGAGCACCGGCGAGAAGCTGCCGGTCGCGCTGCAACGGGCCTTCCACAGCGTCCGCCGGGAACCGCTCTACAACTTCTACGGCCCGACCGAGACCGCGTACGCGACCGCCTACCGGGCGGTGCCCGAGAACGCGGCCATCCTGGCGGAGCAGGCCACCGTCCCAATCGGACGGCCGCTGGACAACGTCCGGTGCTACATCCTGGACGACGCCGGACGGCTGGCGCCCGACGGTCAAACCGGTGAGCTGCACATCGGCGGGGAGAGCCTGGCGGACGGCTACCTGAACGACGACGAACGCACCCGGGAACGGTTCCACCACGTCGACCTCGGTGGGGGACGGACCGACCGGGTCTACCGCACCGGTGACCTGGTCCGCCGCCTGCCCGGCGGAGACCTGCTCTACCTGGGCCGGGTCGACGACCAGATCAAGATCGCAGGACAGCGGATCGAACTCGGCGAGGTGGAATCCGCCATCCTCGGTGTGCCGGGCGTCCGCGCGGTGGCGGTCACCGTACGGGAACGTGACCCGGACGGGGCGCCGGAACTGTCGGCCTTCGTGGAGTTCGACCCGACGGGTCACCGCACCACCACGGGCCTGCGTACCGCGCTCGCGGCGTGGTTGCCCGGACGCATGGTCCCCGCCCATCTCGTGCCGGTGGCGAGGATCCCCCTGTTGTCCAACGGAAAGACCGACCGGCTGGCCCTGGCCCGGCTGCACCCGTCGGCCCCCGCCCCCCGGTCGCCCGGGGGCCGACCGGTCACCCCGCTGCGGCAGGACACCCCGATGGCGGAACTGGTCCGCCGGTGCTTCACTGAGGCGCTGGGTGGCCCGCCACCGACGAACGACAGCCACTTCCTGCACGAGGGGGGCGACTCCCTCCTCGCCATGCGGGTGGTGGCCCGGCTACGCCGGGCCGGCGTACCGGTCTCCGTGGCCGAGTTCCTGTCCCACCCGGTGCTGGCGGACCTGGTCGCGCACCTGGGCAGGTCCCCGGCCCGGCCGGTGATGCCGGAGACCGGCGGCACCCGCCCGGCCACGGCCCCGACGGCTGCGGCTCCGGTACACGAGTGGTTCACCGAACGGGTCCACACGGACCGGACGTACTGGAACATGTTCGTGCGGCTCCGCGTGCTCCGGCCGCTCGCCCCAGCGCACCTGGAGGCCGCGCTCCGGGCCCTTGTGACGGCACACCCCGCCCTACGCGTCCGGTTTGTCGACGACGGGACCGGGGTGCGGATGGTGCCCACCGACGGGATCACCTCCGACCGGCTGGTACGCACCCTCGACGTGACCGGCACCGCCGAGCGCGACGCCGCCGTCGACCGGCTGCACCGGTCCCTCGACCCTTCCACCGGTGACCACCTGCGGGCGCTGCTGGTCCACGACCGGGAGGGTGACGCCACGTACCTCGTCGTCGCGATCCACCACCTCGTCGTCGACATCGTCTCCTGGCACGTGCTCCTCGACGACCTGGTGGTCGCGCTGGAGGCCCTGGAACGTGGTGAGGAACCCTCGCTGCCGGCGCAGGCGGAGACCTTCCAGGGCTGGGTCGAAGCCCTGCCGACACTCGGCACGGACCTGCACGAGGCGGCCTACTGGCTCTCCGTTGTGCGCCTGCGGGGGGCGGCACCGAGCCTGGCGGCGCGCGGCCCGGCCCGGCCCGAGCAGGCCGGAGAGCTCCTGACGTTCCGGGTCCCGGCCGCGACGACCCGGCAGTTGCTCGGTCCGGCTCTGGTCCGGCTCGGCATGTGCGTCCACGACGTGATGGCGGCGGCCGTCGGGCTTGCGCTGGCCCGCTGGCGTCCGGACGGGGCCGTGACGTTCGACCTGGAGACCCACGGCCGGCACCGGTGGCCGCAACTGGACAGGGTGATCGGGTGGTTCACCGCCGTCTTCCCGGTCGCCTGGCCCAGCGCGCCGTCGACCGACCTGGCCACCGAGTTGGCCCTCGCGCGGGCGGCGTTGGCGGCGGTGCCGCACGGCGGTACCGGCTACGGCGTCCTCCGCCGTCACGCCGGCGACCCGGGGACGGCGGCGGCACTCCGGGCGACGCCGCCAGCTCTGGTCTGCTTCAACTACCTGGGCCGGGGTGACCTCGGCCCGCCCGGCGACCGGTTCCGGCCCGACGGCACGCCCGTGCCGTGGGAAGCACGCTCTCCACGTGCCGAGCGGCCCTACCCGGTGGAGGTGTCGGCCGTGGTCCTTAACGACCAGCTCGCCGTGTGGCTGAGCTGGGTCCCCTCGCCCGCCGACGGGCTGGACGAGTCGTCGGTGCGTCGCCTCCGTACGCACCTACGGACCGTACTGGACGAGTTGGCGCTCGCCTGCGCCGCCGAGGCGGTCAATGGTGCAGCGCCGTCACCCGCCCACCGTCAGCCGGGCCCGCACCGGTAGTGCCGAGCCTGACCGTGTCGTCGAGATTGGCGGTGACCGCAGTGAACGCGTTGATCAGCCGCCGCAGTGTGGGCCGGCTGCGGGCGGCGCTGCGCACCGCCACCGAGATCCGTCGGCGCAACGGGCGCTCGGCCAGCACCAGGCACCGCACGTCGTACCGGGTCTGGGCGATGGTGATCGCTGGCACGAGCCCGATGCCCAGACCGGCCTCGATCATGGCCAGCATGATGGTGAAGTCGTTGCTCATGTACGCGATCTCGGGCGTGAACCCGGCGCCGACGCAGGCGCTGACCATGGCCGCGTGGCACAGAGTGCCCACCTGGCAGGTCAGCCACGGCTCGGCCGCGTACGCGGTCATGGGAAGGGCCGGCCGGGCGAGTGGGTGTTTCGTCGGGAGGACGAGATACATCTGTTCACTGAACAAGGGGGTGAACTCGGTCCCGGGCTCGACCAGCGCCGGCGACGGGTCGTACTCGTCGACCAGGGCGAGGTCGATTTCTCCACGGCGCAACGCCGGCAGGCTCTCGTGGGCCTCCATCTCGTGCAGGCCGATCTCGACCGGGCGTCCCTCGTTCACGCAGAACGCGAGGGCCTGCGGGACCGCCAGTCGGGAGACGCTCGGAAAGGATGCCAACTGCACGGCACCTTCGACGCCGTCCCGCAGATGCGTGAGCTCGGTCTTGGCCCGCTCCACCTCGGCGAAGATGCGCTCGGCGCTGCTGACCAGCGCCCGCCCGGCCTCAGTCAGGGTCAGTTGACGGCCCTTGCGCTCCAGCAACGGCATGCCAATTTCTTTCTCCAGGGTCGCAAGCTGCTGGGATACCGCAGAGGGAGTCAGCTGCGCCGATTTTGCGACCGCACTGACCGTGCCCAGAGAGGCGAAATGAGAAAGCAGGCGGAGTCGCCGAAGATCGAACATCGGTTCCAGACTTATCGGTCACTCACAGATGCATCATTGAGGACTACTTTCCGCGCCTACCACCTCCACCCAGAGTGAGGCGGTGTTGAAGGTACTACAGGTTCAAGATCCGTTCAATGGCTCCGGTACAAGAGACAGCAGGCACCCGCTATGGATCATCAAACCGCATCCTCCTACGCCGGTCCGGACCGGCAGATCACCCCGATTCCCGACGCCAGCCGGCAGGGGGCCCTCCTGGTACTGGTCGCCGCCGTGTTGTGGGGCACCACCGGTGCCACCCAGGTACTCGCGCCGCCCGAGGCGTCCGCGCTCGGCATAGCCACCGCCCGGCTCTGCACGGGCGGACTGATCCTGCTGGCGTGGGCCCTGGCCCACGGCGGGACCGCCGGGATGGCCGCCTGTTGGACCCGCTCCACCTGGGCGCTCACCGTGGTCGGGATCGGTTCGGTCGCCGCCTACCAGGCGCTGTTCTTCTCCGCCGTGCGCAGTACGGGCGTCGCCACTGGGACCCTGATCGCGATCGGCTGCGCGCCGTTGATCACGGGCCTGCTCGGCCTGGCGATCAAGGAAAGGCTCACCCGCGTCTGGGCGGTCGGGACCGCGATGACCGTCGCCGGACTGGCGCTGCTCTCCGTTCCCGGCGGCGCGGCGCTGGTCCGGCTCTCCGGGGTGCTGTACGCGCTGGCAGCCGCAGCCGCGTACTCGACGTACACGGTGGCCGGACGGATGCTGCTCTCCCGTGGGGTCAACGGGCGGGTCGTGGTCGGCACCTTCTTCGGTTTCGCCTGTCTGCCGATCGTCGCGCTCTCCGCCGGTGACGACTTCACGTGGCTGACCGCGTGGAACGGGATCGGCGTCACCCTTTGGCTGGGCATCGGCGCGACGGCGGTGCCGTACCTGCTGTGGATCCGTGGCCTCCGGACCACAGCGGTGTCGTCGGCCACCGCCATCGGCCTCGCCGAACCGTTGATGGCGAGCGCACTCGGCATCTTCGTCCTCGGCGAGGAGGCCACCCTCTGGACCCTCACCGGGATGGCGGCCATCGTCGCCGGGCTGGCGGTGGTCGGCCGCGACGGCACGGACGTCAGGGAACCGGCGACGCGTCAGTAGATGGCGTCCCCGGGAACGGCGTCACCGGCAACCACGATCGGGATCGCCTGGGCCTGCCCCTCGGGGCTCGCCGGATGCGGGGCCCCCAGCACCAGCGCCTGCGACACGTACGGGCCCATTTCGCGCTCACCGAGATTGACGCACGCCACCACGTTCGCACCGACCAGCTCGTCCTCGCCGATCAGCGCGTACTGGCCGACCGAGACGCGTTTGCCCAACGGGCCGAGATCCAACTCGATCATCCGGCACGGGAAGCGCGTGTTCTCGGCCATCGGCGCCGACAAGATCCGTGCCACCCGGAGATCGACATTCTGGAACTTGCCAAAAGTGATCTGCGGCTTCACCGCCGCAGCAGCTCCGGCCATCGTCCGTCCTTTCCAATTGGCGGAGCCGAACCGCCCTGCAGCGGATACGGCGGCCCCAGGTTCGGTAGCGAACCGGCCTCACTCTACCGGGTCGGGCGGGTGTCAGCCGAAACGAATGGGGAGTGTGGCGATTTCGGCCCTGTCTCACATTCGGTGGTGACGGAGGGTGCTGCTATCCGAGGAGGATGCGGTGGCGGAGCAGGGTGAAACCTGCTCGTCCGTGCATCTGGCGTGCGATCCGTTTGGTCTTGGTGTTGACGCCTTCGGTGGGGCCGTTGCTGTAGGGAAGCGTAAGCGCGGCGTTCACGGCGTCGCGGTCGCGCATCAGGCCGTCGAACAACACCCGCCACCGCTGAGCCTCTACCCTGTATCCCGCAGCCACCGCGCGGGAATCGGGCCCCCACCCAGGAGCGGCTGAAGCGGCTCTTCATGCAGATGCCGATCGAACTGGCCGCGCGGCGGATCAAGTCGATGCCGGTCGTCGACGCGGCGGAGCTGTTGGAGGCACTCCCTGCCGACCGGGCCGCCACCTTGCTATCCCGGATCGAGCCCGCACCCGCCGCGCACCTCGTTGCTGCCCTCGACGTCCACGCCGCGGTCAAGCGGCTCGGCGCGATGGGGGTGGAGCGGGCGGTGTCCTTCCTGCGGATGATGGACTCGGACATCGCCACGACGCTGCTCCAGGCCATGGGCGCCAGCGCCGCGACGGCCTACCTTAGCCCCCTCGTTCCGGACCTAGCCGGCAGATCGTTGGCCCAAATGGACCCACCGGCGGCGGCGAAAATCCTCGAGCTGATGGACGACGTAGAGGCGCTGCGCTGCCTTGTCGCGATGGACCGACGGACCTCGTTCGAGCGGGTCGCGCTCATGAACCGGGACGCCATGCGGCAGATGCTCGCCAGGCTCGCGTCCGAGTCGGTGTCCGAGTCGCAGCGAGATCGGCATGTCCTCGGGGTACCGCATCGACCGTGTCGAGTTCGGCCGGTTGGAGGTCACACTCATTGAGGTAGGCCAGGCTCGCCGGGCCCAGTACCTCGGTGAACGGCAGGACAGCGCGCAGCCGGTCAGGGTCGGTCAGTACTTCGACGGGCTGGGCCGAAGCCGTCACGGAGGTCGAGGCGATGATGATCGTGGCCCGCACCGATCCCGACGTCGCTCGGCAACTACTCCTTTGGTTCACGATGGGCTGCCGGACCCGCGCGTGGTTCGAGGACCAACGGCCTACCTGTTCGGTGCCGGTATCCCGCCGCTTTCCTCCCCAGCGCCGCCGACGCCGCATTAGCCATCGCCATGGCGCGCTGGCCACCTCACCGACGGATACTCGCCGCCGCTGGAGTCACCTCGCCCCCCGATCGGGGCGGGTGTCCGTTTCGTCAGACGGTGTCCGGTGGGTTGGGTCACCGTGGCGGTGGAATCGGGCCGGGGGTCGGGGCGTTGTATCTGGCATACGACCGCCGGTCTTCTGGCCCGCAGGGTCGTCTCCCCCTTTTCTTGATGTGTTCGCGGTGTCGCCGCCCCCTTGGTGGCGCCGTCTTTTCCCCCGAGCAGAGGAGCACGCTGATCATGCGTACCGATCTGATTCGTAGGACCGCCCTGACCGTTGCCGGTATCGCCGCCACCGCCGGTGGGATCGCCGGCCCCGCGCTGGCCGCGCAGGCCACCCCGGCCGAGCGGGCCGCCACCGTGCAGGCCGAGCGCCGCCCGGCCGGCGACCGCGAGCTCGACGTGCGCTACGAGGCGCAGCCCAACTTCTACTACTGCGGCCCCGCCGCCGCCCGCAACGCCCTGAGCGTGCAGGGCAAGAACATCGACGTCGACACCATGGCCAAGCAGATGGGCACCACCGAGGCCGGCACCAACTCCATCAACGACATCACCCCCGTGCTGAACAAGGAGACCGGCAAGGCCGACGCCTACCGCAGCGTCGAGATCCGCACCGGCAAGGCCGACGACAAGCAGACCAAGACCCTGCGCGCCGACATCGTCCGCACCGTCGACGACGGCCGGGCCGTGGTGGCCAACATCGCCGGCACCACCACCGACACCGACGGCGTCAGCCACTCCTTCGCCGGCGGCCACTACATCAGCGTCGTCGGCTACCGCGACAACGGCGACACCGTGAAGATCGCCGACTCGGCCAACCCCGACCAGGCCAGCTACTGGATCACCATCGACCACCTCGCCGACTGGATCGCCACCCGCGGCTACGCCACCTCCTGACCCACCAGAAAGGGCCGGCCCCACCGGGGCCGGCCCTTTCACGTCCGTACGGCAGGACGACACCGCGGCGAACCGACACCGCGACCCGGCGCGCGACATCAAGGTGTTGCCGCCGCAGGACACGCCGCCGCTGACCGGGCAACAGGTCGTCAGTGGCCAGTCCGGGCGGTGCGTGGACGTGCCGAACTCGACCACCAGCAACGGTACGCAGGTGCAGTTGTGGGACTGTGGCGCGGCCACCGGGCAGCGCTGGACGTACACGGCGGACAGGCGGTTGACCGTGTTCGGCGGCACAAAGTGCCTCGACGCCAACGGGGCCGGCACCAGCGCCGGCACCGCTCGTAACCAGACGGGACGGTGCTCAATCAAGCCGTCACGGGCCTCAAAGGGCCGGTTCCCCGGGCCGGGGCCGGTCGAGGGCGGCCAGCCAGGCGCCGAGACGTTCCCTGTCCGGTGAGTTGAGCTGGGTATGCAGGTCGATCGCGGACGACAGAACGGAACCGGTGCCCGGCCCGGATGTGGGGCTGGGCGCCGGTGGCGGTGACGCGAGAACGGAGCCCAGGGCGTCGAGGGGTGGTCGTCCTCCTCGTCGCCCTCGGCCAGCTCGGCCGGGTTCGTCGTCGCCAGCGCGTGCTCCGCGTCCGAGGAGATCGACTCCAAACCCGTTCTGCTCACCCCGGAGATCAACAGAAGTTGCAACTCGCCAAAACATCTAC
Organism: Micromonospora sp. KC207; assembly: GCF_004348615.1. Lineage (NCBI taxonomy): Bacteria > Bacillati > Actinomycetota > Actinomycetes > Micromonosporales > Micromonosporaceae > Micromonospora > Micromonospora sp. KC207. The sequence continues at coordinate 5,807 of NZ_SMKJ01000091.1, read as the reverse complement.
TACTATCGATGATAGTGGAGCAATTGGTGCAAGTCCTGATTTACCGACACCGCAAACGCTCGGCCCGGCGCGTACTCCTACCCTCAGCAATCGTCAGTGGACGGCTCGACTTTCTCAGACGGTGGCCTTGCACTCGATCAGGCGTCACCCGCGCTCAACACTGAACGCAATCCCTCAGCGACATGACGCCCACCTTCCGTTGGAAGGCGAACCTCCGAGCGTCTTCGCTCGGCTTGAACCCGCCCGACCCGGGTTCGTCATCCGTCCGCGCCACCGCAGCCGAAGGTGCGGCATCGAGACCAATCAGTGCAGGGAAAGGTATTGGGATGATGATTCAGTCCGTTCTACCCACCGTTCGGCGGCTGCCACACACCTTGGTGGTGGTCGGCCTCCTGGCAGCGGTTCTGGGTACTGCCTCGGCCCCTGCCGCGGCGAGTCAGGGCCCCGCCGCACGTAGCACGCCAGCCGCTGACGCCTGCCCATTCACTAACACGCTCTGCCTGTTCGAGGGCACCAACTTCACCGGTGAGCGTCTCACCGTGAGCTCTCTGGTATCGCCCGGCACATGCGTAAGTCTGGTGGACGCCGGTTGGGGAGACCGTGCGCGTTCCGCGATCAACACCAACAGTCGGAGTGCTGCGATGTTTATGAACGATGACTGTGTCGGGGGGGCCTTCGAAGTCCCTGGCAATAGCTCCCTGCCGGACTTCGGGGGGTTCACGCCCGAAAGTGCCTGGGTGCCTCGGTAAGGCCACCACCGGGTGGCACGCGACCGCGTGTCACCCGGTTCCTCCGGCTCGGGAGCGTGTCGATTTCGGCTCTGTCTCGCATTCCTTACGGGTCAATACCTCGGGCGCGAAGGTATCGCACCGCAGACGTTGCTGGAGATCGGGTGGGCCGAGGTCGGGCAGGGCGGTGGCAGGGTCGCAGCGGAACCGTGGTTGCCGTCGACCGGATCGACGCCGCGACGCTGCGAGTCGCGCTCGCCGACGTGTCGACCGTGGACGCCCGCAGGGTGCTCGTGGCTGCTGGCCGGGCCACCGGTGTGGAGGTCACCGATGACGCGTTGAGCGGAATCCGGGCCGGTGCACCGTGATCGGTGCTGATGCGGCTGTCGTGTTCCCGCTCTCGGCGGTCAGCTGGGCCTGCTCGTCCAGTTGGGCCTGCGGACTGTGGAGCAGCTGATGGAACAGCGCGCACGTGGGAGTGGAGGCACCAGTGAACGCCGCAGCCGCCTGACAGCCGCGCCACCCAGCGCAAGGCGCTGGACCGGCTGCGCCGCGACGCCACCGGCCGGGTGAAGATCGCTCAGGTGGCCGCCGCGTCCGTGTCCTCAGTTCTCGGGCAGGGTGTCGCCGGGCCTGACCATGTGGTGCTGGTAGGCGAAGACCACCAGTTGGGCCCGGTCGCGCGCGTTCAACTTGATCATCGTGCGGTTGATGTGCGTCTTGACCGTCAGCGGAGACAGGTAGAGCCGTTCGGCGATGGCGTCGTTGGACAGCCCGTGCGCGACCAGGAGCAGGATTTCTTTCTCCCGACCGGTGACCAGCTCGAGCTCCGGGAGCTTCCTCACTGGCGGCTGGAGGTGATGGATCAGCCGGCTGATCAGCCCGCTGGTGGCCCGCGGTGACAGCAGTGCCTCTCCGCCGGCGACCACCCGGATGGCGTTGACCAGATCGCTGGGCGCCACGTTCTTGCCCAGGAAGCCGCTCGCCCCGGCCTGGAGGGCGTAGATCACGTTGTCGTCGTTGTCGAACGTGGTGAGCACCAGCACCCGCACGTCGGCGAGACGCTCGTCGGCGCCGATGCGGCGGGTCGCCTCGATGCCGTCCAGGCACGGCATGCGGATGTCCATCAGAACGACGTCGACCCGGCCCCGGTGGCACAGGTCGACGGCTTCACGGCCGTCGGCGGCCTCGCCGACGACCTCCAGCCCCGGCTCCGCATCGATGATCATTCTGAAACCTGCGCGGATGAGCGCCTGGTCGTCGGCCAACAGAACGCGGATGCTCACGTCACATGTCCCTCAGGGCGACGGGCGGATGTACGGGCAGCTGCGGGGCGTGGCGGTTGAGGCGGTTGACCGCCCGTTCATCGGTGGGCAACTCGGCACGAACGCAGAATAGGCCGCCGTCAACCGGTCCGGCGACGATGCTGCCGTGTGCAGCCGCAGCTCGTTCCTGCATGCCGAGCAGGCCGAAGCCGAAGCCGGAGCCGGGCCGGCGACCGCCGGACACGGCCATTCGGTTGGTGACCTCGATGCTCACGGTATCGATGGTGTACTCCAGATCCAGGGTGGCGTCGCCGTCGCCGTAGCGGTGGGAATTGGTCAACGCCTCTTGCACGATGCGGTACGCGGCCAGGTTCACCACCGCCGGCAGCGGCCGGGGCTCGCCGCGCTGTCGGTGCCGTACGGCGAATCCCATGGCGCGCAGCCCGGCCAGCAGTTCCTGCAGGCGTTCCACGCCGGGTGCCGGTTCGGTGCTGCGGGCCTCCTCCGGATCACGGAGCACACTGATCACCGACTTGATCTCCTCCAGCACGGTGTCGGCAGCGGTGCGGATGTGCCCGAGCACGGGGCCACACCTTGTCCGGTTCGTTGCGCAGCACGTGGTTGGCGGCGCCGGCGTGCACGCTGATCACCGTGATGTGGTGGGCGACGACGTCGTGCAACTCCCGGGCGATGCGCAGCCGCTCGTCCATCACTCGGCGGCGGGTCTCCTCCTCGCGGTTCATCTCCGCCTGTCTGGCCCGCTCGGTCACCTCCACGATGTACGCCCGGCGCATCCGGATAGCGTCTCCCGCCGCGGCGCCACCGAAGATGATCGCGAACGTGGTGAACTGGTCCGCGTTCCACCAGTCGGCGAGGTACACCACCGAACCGGTGAGCATGAGCGAGCCCCACATGAGGGATGCGTAGACCCAGGGCCTGCGAAGCGGGCTGGCCAGCCCGGCGGAGTACGTCAGCAGGCCCGCCACGATGAACATCCCGTCCGGTGGGCGGCTCAGCGCGATGGTGAGTATGAAGACCGCGCTGGCAGCCAGCAGGACCGGCACGGGATGCCGGCGGCGCGCCAGGATCAGCACAGCGCACACTGCCGCCAGCAGCGCCGTACCACCGTGTACCGGAGTCGGGCCCAGATACAGCACCAGTGCGCCCCCGGCTGTCGCCAGCACCACATCGCCCAGCGGGCCGCGGTAGCGGTCCAGGTACCGGGGCCTCCACTGGCTGATTGCCGCGTACATGATCACGACGGTAGTGCGGTGAGCCGTTTCTATCGACCTGTTCCCGCGGTAGCACTACGCCGCGTGATTACTGCGTTCGCAGTACCTGGACGCCTGCGTTGGCGGGACGACGTGACCCGGTGCCGGCCGCGATCGTGAAACCGCTCCTGAACCGGGGCCACACGACCGACGGAGGACATTCGTGGCGACCATTTTGTATCGCTTGGGGCGATACTCGTTCCGGCGCCGTCGGCTGACGCTGGTCGTGTGGGTGCTTCTCCTGGGCCTGTTCGGCGTGGGGGCAGCCCACCTGTCCGGGCCGACCAGTGACGAGTTGTCCATCCCCGGCACCGAGTCGCTGCAGGCGTTGGATGTGGTGGCGGACAAGTTCCGCGAGGGCGGGGACACCGCCTCGGCGAAGGTGGTGTTCACCGTCTCCGACGATGCCACGCTGACCGGCCGGGATCAGCAGGCCGCCGTGCAGGCCACAATCGCCACTCTGCGCAAGGTACCCCAGGTCACGACGGTCGCCGACCCGTACCAGGCCGGAACGATCGCACAGGACGGGAAGACCGCCTACGCCAACGTCTCCTACGCGGTGGACGCGACCGAGGTGAACGCGACCTCCCGCGCGGCACTGCTCGCCGCCGGCGACACCGCACGACACGCCGGACTCGGCGTCGAATACTCCGGAGAAGTCACCGAGCAGGCCGAAGCCGACAATGCCACCGAGGCACTCGGCATCCTCGTGGCCGCCGTCGTTCTGCTCATCACCTTCGGCTCACTCATCGCCGCAGGCCTGCCCGTGCTCACCGCAGTCATCGGTGTCGCCATCGGCATGCTCGGCATCGAGACCACCACCGGCTTCCTCGACCTGACCTCGAACACCGCCGACCTCGCCACCATGCTGGGCCTGGCCGTCGGCATCGACTACGCACTGTTCATCCTGTCGCGCTACCGCTACGAACTCGCCGCCGGCCGCGAAGGCGAAGAGGCCGCCGGCCGCGCCGTGAGCGCCGCCGGGTCCGCCGTGGTCTTCGCCGGCCTGACCGTCATCATCGCCTTGGCCGCGCTCGCGGTGATCGGGATCCCGTTCCTGGCCGCCATGGGCGTCGCAGCCGCAGCCGCCGTCGCCGTCGCCGTCGTGATCAACCTGTCGCTGCTGCCTGCCCTGCTGGGCTTCGCCGGCCGCAAAGTCCTGCCCAGGGCCCAGCGCAACGGCAAGGACAACCAACCCACCAAGACCCCGTACGGCGAGCGCTGGGCCCGCGGCGTGATCAGGCACCGCATCCCGGCGCTGATTCTGTCGGTCATCGCCGTCGGTGTCGTCGCGATCCCCGGACTCGGCCTGAAGCTGGCTCTGCCCGACGACAGCACCGCGTCCCCCGCGTCCACCCAGCGCAAGGCGTACGACCAGCTCTCCGAGGGCTTCGGGGCGGGCATCAACGGTCCCCTGCTCATCGTGGTCGAGGCCGCCGCCGGCACGGTCACCTCCGCGGGCGAGCGGGCACAGAAGCTCATCTCCGGTCTCGAGGGCGTGGTTCTCGTCACCGCGGCGAAGCCGAACCAGGCCGGCGACACCGCCACCTTCAACGTCATTCCCCACAGCGGCCCCACCAGCGAAGAGACCAAGAAGCTCGTGCACGACCTGCGGGCCCGGCAGGCGGACTTCACCGCGGCCACCGGCGGCGCGACCCTGGCCGTCACCGGCCGGACCGCGGTCGACATCGACGTGTCGGAGAAGATCAACGACGCGCTGCTGCCCTACCTGTCCGTCGTGGTCGGCCTCACGTTCATCCTGCTGATGGTGGTGTTCCGCAGCGTTCTGGTGCCGATCAAGGCGACGGTGGGGTTCCTGTTGTCGGTGGCCGCATCGTTCGGCGCCCTGGTCTTCATCTTCCAGCAGGGCAACCTGGCCGGCGTCTTCGGCGTCGCGTCGACCGGCCCGATCGTCAGCTTCATCCCGATCTTCTTGATCGGCATCCTGTTCGGCCTGGCCATGGACTACGAATTGTTCCTGATCATCCGGGCCCGGGAGCAGTTCGTGCACGGCGCCGCCCCGGACGAGGCCATCGTGTCCGGCCTGAAACACGGTGCCCGGGCCGTCACCGCCGCAGCACTGATCATGATGAGCGTCTTCGCGGGCTTCGTCCTCGCCGAAGACATCATCATCAAGTCGCTCGGGTTCGCCCTCGCGTTCGGCGTCGCCGTCGATGCCCTGCTGGTCCGCATGACCATCGTCCCGGCTGCGCTGTCGCTGCTCGGCAGGTCCGCGTGGTCGCTGCCGAGGTGGCTGGACAGGATCCTGCCGAACGTTGACGTCGAAGGTGAGCGGCTGGCTGAGCAACTCGCCCGGAGCGAGCGCTGACCAGACTTGGAAGAGCGATCTGTCCCGGGCAGCCGTCCCTCAGAGGACGTCTGATTCACGTATTTTGTCAGCTATGTGGGTTTAGTCGTATCGCCAGGTTGGGGTGGTTTCGGTGGTGAGCCGTTTGGCGAGGTTGTCGATCATGGCGATGGTGATCATGCTGGCGGAGTTGTCGGGTCGGGCTTCGTAGTCGCGCACGAGTCGGCGGTGGTGC
>NZ_SMKJ01000090.1:0-21844 GCF_004348615.1 Micromonospora sp. KC207 | reverse complement strand
GTCGGCACCTGCGGGCCGTGGAACCGCCCGTGGTGGATCCCCTCGCCGTCGACGCCGACGGGGGCGACGGGCCCGCCTGGAGTCGCAGCCGGGGCCGGTACGCGCCACCGGAGCAGCCCCGGCCCGGCGTCGGTGCCGGCGGCGGCGCGGTGCCGTACGCCGAGTTGCACGCGCACAGCAACTTCAGCTTCCTCGACGGGGCCAGCCACCCCGAGGAACTGGCCGAGGAGGCGGCCCGGCTCGGGCTCACCGCGCTCGCCGTCACCGACCACGACGGCTTCTACGGCGTGGTGCGCTTCGCCGAGGCGGCCCGCGCGCTGCACCTGCCGACGGTCTTCGGCGCGGAGCTCTCCCTCGGCCTGCCCGGCCCGCAGAACGGCGAGCCGGACCCGCACGGCGCGCACCTGCTGGTGCTCGCCCACGGCCACGAGGGGTACGCGCGGCTCGCCGCCACCATCGCCCGCGCCCAGCTTCGCGGCGGCCAGAAGGGCCGCCCGGACTACGGGGAGCTGGAGGAGGTCGCCGCCGAGCTGCGCGACCATGTGCTGGTGCTCACCGGCTGCCGCAAGGGGCACGTGCCGGCCGCGCTGCTCACCGGGGGCGTCGACGCGGCGGCCCGGGAGCTGGACCGGCTCACCGCGCTGTTCGGCGCGGAGACGGTGGCGGTGGAGCTGACCGACCACGGGCACCCGGTCGACGGCGACCGCAACGACGCGCTGGCCGAGCTGGCCGCCGCCGTCGGGCTGCCCACGGTGGCCACGAACAACGTGCACTACGCCACCCCGGGCCGCCGCCGGTTGGCCACCACCCTGGCCGCGGTGCGGGCCCGGCGCAGTCTCGACGAGATCGACGGCTGGCTGCCCGCCGCCGGTACCGCCCACCTGCGCGGCGGGGCGGAGATGGCGGCCCGGTTCGGCGCGTACCCTCAGGCGGTGGCGCGGGCCGCCGAGTTCGGCGCGGAGCTGGCGTTCGACCTTCAGCTCGTCGCGCCGAAGCTGCCGGTTTACCCGGTGCCGGCCGGGCACACCGAGATGAGTTGGCTGCGCGTGCTCACCATGGCCGGGGCCCGGGAGCGGTACGGGCCGCCCGAGGCGCACCCGGAGGCGTACCGGCAGCTCGACCACGAGCTGCGGATGATCGACGAGCTGGGCTTCCCCGGCTACTTCCTGGTGGTGTACGACATCGTCGCGTTCTGCCGCCGGGCGGACATCTACTGCCAGGGCCGGGGGTCGGCGGCCAACTCGGCGGTCTGCTACGCGTTGCGGATCACCAACGTCGACGCCGTCCAGCATCGGCTGCTGTTCGAGCGGTTCCTCGCCCCGGAGCGCGACGGGCCCCCCGACATCGACGTGGACATCGAGTCCGACCGCCGGGAGGAGGTGATCCAGCACGTCTACGCCCGGTACGGCCGGGAGCACGCCGCCCAGGTCGCCAACGTCGTCTCGTACCGGCCGCGTTCGGCGGTGCGGGACGTGGCGAAGGCGTTCGGCTTCTCGCCCGGCCAGCAGGACGCCTGGAGCAGGCAGATCGACCGCTGGGGTTCGGTCGCCTCCGTCGACGCCGAGGACATCCCCGAGCAGGTCGTCGCGTACGCCGATCAGCTCCAGACGTTCCCGAGGCACCTGGGCATCCACTCCGGCGGGATGGTGATCTGCGACCGCCCGGTGATCGAGGTCTGCCCGGTGGAGTGGGGGCGGATGCCCGGCCGCAGCGTGCTCCAGTGGGACAAGGACGACTGCGCCGCCGTCGGGCTGGTGAAGTTCGACCTGCTCGGCCTCGGCATGCTCTCGGCCCTGCACTACGGCTACGACATGATCGGGACGATCCTCGACCTGGGCGACATGACGCTGGACGACCCCGAGGTCTACGACATGCTCTGCCGGGCCGACTCGGTCGGGGTGTTCCAGGTGGAGAGCCGCGCCCAGATGGCCACCCTGCCCCGGCTCAAGCCCCGCGAGTTCTACGACCTGGTGGTGGAGGTGGCGCTGATCCGGCCCGGCCCGATCCAGGGCGGCTCGGTGCACCCGTACATCCGGCGCCGCAACGGTCAGGAGCCGGTGACGTACCCGCACCCGCTGATGCGCAACGCGCTGGAGAAGACCCTCGGCGTGCCGCTGTTCCAGGAGCAGCTCATGCAGCTCGCCATCGACCTGGCCGGCTTCGACGCGGCCGGGGCCGACCAGCTCCGCCGGGCGATGGGCGCCAAGCGGTCGGTGCAGCGGATGGCGCGGGTCGCCGACCGGCTCTACGCCGGGATGGCCGAGCGGGGCATCACCGGCGAGCTGGCCGACGACGTCTACCGCAAGCTCACCGCGTTCGCCAGCTACGGCTTCCCGGAGAGCCACGCGATGAGCTTCGCCTACCTGGTGTACGCCAGCTCCTGGCTCAAGCGCTACCACCCGGCCCCGTTTTTGGCCGCGCTGCTGGGCGCCCAGCCGATGGGCTTCTACTCGCCGCAGACCCTGGTCGACGACGCCCGGCGGCACGGCGTCGAGGTGCGCCGCCCCGACGTCAACGCCAGCGGCGCGAAGGCCGTCCTGGAGTCCACCCCGGACACCCGGTGGGGCAGCGCGCCCGGCGAGCCGCCGCACGCCTGGGGGCTGGGCGGGCCGGCCGTGCGGCTTGGGCTGGGCGGCGTGCGTACCCTCGGTGACGGCGTGGCCGAGCGGATCGAGGCGGAGCGGGCGGCGCGCGGGCCGTACCGGGACATGGCGGACCTGGCCCGGCGCGTGGGTCTGGCGGCCGCGCAGCTGGAGGCGCTGGCCACCGCGGACGCCTTCGCCTGCTTCGGGCTCACCCGGCGGCAGGCCCTCTGGGCCGCCGGGGCGGCGGCCCAGGACCGGCCGGGCCGGCTGCCGGGCACGGTGACCGGCACGACCGCGCCGACCCTGCCCGGGATGGAGGCGGTGGACCGCCTCGTCGCCGACGTCTGGGCGACCGGCCTGTCGCCGGAGAGCCATCCGGCCCGGTTCCTCCGTGAGCGGCTCGACGCCCTCGGCGCGGTGCCGATCGCCCGGCTGGGGCGGGTGGATCCGGGTCGGCGGATCCGGGTCGGCGGGATCGTCACCCACCGGCAGCGGCCGGCCACCGCGGGCGGGGCCACCTTCCTCAACCTGGAGGACGAGACCGGGATGCTCAACGTCACCTGTTCGCCGGGGCTGTGGCAGCGCTACCGGAGGGTGGCGCGCACCAGCGCCGCGCTGGTGGTGCGCGGCCGGTTGCAGCGGCACGAGGGGGTGACCAACCTAATCGCCGACCGGCTCGACCCGATCGAGCCGCCGGTCGCCCCGGCCTCCCGCGACTTCCGCTGAGGTGCGAGGAGGGGTCCCTGTCGACGCTTTCGATAGAGCAGGGGGCCCCTGTTGACACCGCCGGGGCTGACTAGGCTCGACCGTGTGGAGCAGACCAGTGCCCGGTTCACCAGCCCGCCGTTGACCCCCCGTACCGCCGTCATCTGGTCGGTGCTCCGCGCCGAGCTGGAACGCCGCGCCGGCGACCGGCTCACCGTCCTCGATGTCGGCGGCGGAACGGGCGGCTTCGCCGTGCCCCTGGCGCAGGCCGGGCACCTGGTCACCGTGGTCGACGCCAGCCCCGACGCGCTCGCCGCGCTCACCCGCCGGGCCGCCGAGGCCGCCGTCGCCGACCGGGTACGCGCCGTGCAGGGCGACGGCGACGCGCTCGCCGGGCTGGTCGAGCCGGCCAGCGTCGACCTGGTGCTCTGCCACTCGGTGCTGGAGGTCGTCGACGACCCCGCGCCGGTCGTGGCCGCGCTGGTCACCGCGCTGCGCCCGGGCGGCGCGGCGAGCGTCCTGGTGGCCGGGCAGGCCGCCGCGGTGCTCGGTCGGGCGATGAACGGCCACCTCGACCTGGCCGCCACCCTGGCCGCCGACCCGGCCGGCACCGCCGGCCCCCGCGACACCCTGCGCCGACGCTACGCCGCCGACCGCGCCGCCGCGCTGCTGGCCGCCGGCGGCCTCACGGTGGAGGAGATCCACGGGGTACGCGTCCTGGCCGACCTGCTCCCCGCCGCCGTCGCGGACGGCCAGCAGGCCGCCGTGGTCGAGCTGGAGCGGGCCCTGGCCGCCCGGCTGCCGTACCGGGATCTCGCCGCCCAGCTGCACCTCTTCGCCCGCCGGCCGGCATGACCGCCGTGCCCTCCCACGGGCCCGCCGTGCCGCCCCCGCGCGGGCCCGCCGATCCGCTGGCCCCGGTGTCGCCCCGCTACGGCGGCGCTAGCCTGGCCGACGTGCTGCCCAGCGCCCTGGCGGTGCTCGGCGTGCCCGGGGCCGTCGACCTGCTCGGCCTGACACCCGCGCTCGCCGGGGTACGGGGGGTCGCGGTGCTGCTCGTCGACGGCCTCGGCTGGTACCAGATCCCCACCGCCGCCCCGCACGCGCCGACCCTGGCCGGGCTGGCCGCGACCGTCGGCCGACCGCTCACCTGTGGCTTCCCCTCCACCACCCCGACCAGCCTGGTGACGCTGGGCACCGGGGCCGCGCCCGGCGCGCACGGGGTGCTGGGGTTCCGGGTGCGGGTGCCCGACACCGACCGGGTGCTCAGCCACATCGAGTGGACCGGCGACCCGGAGCCGCTGCGCTGGCAACCGGTCCCCACCCAGCTCGAACGCGCCCGCGCCGCCGGGGTCGCGGTGACCGTGGTGAGTCGCCCCGAGTACGCCGGCAGCGGGCTCACCCTGGCCGCCAACCGGGGCGCCGACTACCGGGGCGCCGCCGACGCCGCCGCGCTGGCCACCGCGATGCTCGCCGCGCTGCGCGCCGGGGCCGGGCCGACCCTGGTCTCCGGCTACCACCCCGACCTGGACCGGCACGGTCACCTCACCGGCGTCGGCTCGGGCCCGTGGCGGACCGCCGCGACCGTGGTGGACACGTTGCTCGCCCGGCTGGTCGACGGGCTGCCGCCGGACGCCGCGCTGCTGGTCACCGCCGATCACGGCCAGCTCGACGTGCCGCAGGCCGACCGGGTCGACTTCGACGCCGATCCCCGGCTGCGGGCCGGGGTGCGGGTTCTCGCCGGGGAACCCCGGGTCCGCTATCTGCACGTCGCGCCGGGCGCGGCCGACGACGTGGTGGCCACCTGGTCGGCCGTGCTCGGCGGCGCGGCCCGGGTGCTGCGCCGGGACGAGGCGGTGGCCACCGGCTGGTTCGGGCCGGTGCCCGAGGCGCACCTGGGCCGGATCGGCGACGTGGTGGTGGTCTGCCGGGGCACGTCCGCTGTGGTCGCCACCCGCTCGGAGCACCCGGTCGACGCCCGCCTGGTGGCGTACCACGGGTCGGATACCGCCGCCGAGATGACCATTCCGCTGCTCGTGGTGCGCGGCTGAGGCTGGTGGTGCGACGGCTGGGGCGACCCCGGGCCAGCCGGCGTGTCGTACCCGGGGGCTAGCCTGCCGGAATGGGCCGCAGTCAGTCGTTGCCGCGCGGTGGCGACCCGCGCTTCGGGCCCGACGGCGACGACTCCGGCAGCCCGATCCTGCACGTCGACATGGACGCCTTCTACGCCTCGGTCGAGGTGCGCCGCCGACCTGAGCTGCGGGGTCGGCCCGTCGTGGTCGGCGGAATCGGCCCGCGTGGCGTGGTCAGCTCCGCCAGCTACGAGGCCCGACGGTACGGCATCCGCAGCGCCATGCCGATCATGCGCGCCCGGTCGCTGTGCCCGCACGCGGTCTACCTGCCGCCCGACTTCGCGCAGTACACCGCCGCCTCCCGGGCCGTGATGCAGATCTTCCGGGACGTCACCCCACTGGTCGAGCCGCTCTCGCTCGACGAGGCGTTCCTCGACGTGGCCGGCGCGCGTCGGCTGTTCGGCCCGCCGGCCCGGATCGCCCGGAGCATCCGCGCCCGGGTCGCCGACGAGCAGGGCCTGACCTGCTCGGTGGGGGTCGCGCCGAGCAAGTTCGTGGCGAAGCTCGGCTCCACCCGGGCCAAACCCGACGGGCTGCTCGTGGTGCCGGCCGACCGGGTGCTCGACTTCCTGCGCCCGCTGCCGGTCGACGCCCTGTGGGGCGTGGGGGAGCGCTCCGCCGAGACGCTGCGCCGGCTCGGGCTGGCCACCATCGGTGACCTGGCCGAGGCCCCGTACGGCATGCTTCGCAAGGCGCTCGGCGAGGCGGCCGCGGCCCACCTGCACGAACTGGCCCAGGGGCGGGACCCGCGTCGGGTCACCCCCGAGCAGGTGGAGAAGTCGATCGGCGCCGAGGTGACCTTCGACGCCGACGTGGCCGACCCGCTGGAGATCCGCCGGGCCCTGCTCGCCCTCGCCGAGAAGGTCGGCGCCCGGCTGCGCCGGGCCGGCCAGGTCGGCCGGACCGTGTCGATCAAGGTGCGGACGGCCGACTTCCGCACCGTCAACCGCTCCCGCACCCTCGACGTGGCGACCGACACCGCGCGGGAGACGTTCGACACGGCGTGGGCCCTCTACACCGCCCTCGACCCCAGTGACCGGATTCGCCTCGTCGGGGTGCGGATGGAGGGGCTCGCCCCGGCAGGCCAGACGCCACAGCAGCTGACGCTCGGCGCGCCCGAACGCGGCTGGCGGGAGGCGGAGGCCGTGGCGGACGCCGCCGCCGCCCGATTCGGGCGGTCCGTCATAGGTCCGGCGAGCCTGCTCGGCCGTCGCGACTCCGGACGAAACGAAAATCCGCCCCGCCCATAGGTCGTCCCGCTTTCCGACGCGCGAGCCCCCTCGTAGACTTGACGGTAAGCAGCCGGTTGGCTGCCACGGTCTGTCGGTCCGACCGGACCGACCAACGTGACCGGGGAGGAGTGCCGTGCCGCTCTCGGAGCACGAGCAGCGGCTGTTCGAGCAGATCGAGCGGTCGCTTGCCGAGGACCCCAAATTCGCCTCGGCTGTGCGCGCCAGCGATCCGCGCTTCCACGCGCGGCGTCGTCTGCTCGTCGCTGCCGGCGCGATCATCGTTGGCCTAGCTCTACTGGTCTACGGTGCGGTGATCAAGACCCCACCGCTCGCGGTGGTGGGTTTCGTCATCATGCTGGGTTCGGCGGCGTACGCGGTGCAGTCGCACCGCAAGGCCCAGTCCCCCGACCTGCACGTGGTCGGGGGAACGACGACCAGCAGCCGTCGCCGTCCGCGCGGGCGGTCCGGCCGGCGGTCGTCGTTCCTGGACCGGATGGAGGACCGGTGGCGGCAGCGCCCGGAGGGGCACCGCTGACCCGGCCCCGCCGCTGACCCACGGCCCCGCTGGCCCAGCGGGGCCGCGCTACTCGGCCCGTCGACGGCGGGCCGCTGCTTCCTGCCCGCGCCGGTGCCGTGCGGGCCCCCTCCGCGCCTGTCGCGCCCGCGTGCCGCCCCGGCGCCGGCCGTTCCGACGCGCCGTTGCCCGTGTTCGTGGCCGCGGCCCCGTGCCCGCACCGGGCCAGCGCCCCGGTGCGTGCCGTCCCAGGGTCGCGCTCGATCTCGGTTGCAGTGACCTCAGGCCCGCCCGGGAGACCACTCCAACCACGATCGAGCGTGATCTCGGCGGCGCTCGCCGTCCGGCCAGCCTGCGTCCGGCCAGCCCTACGCCCGGGGCGTCGGCGTCGGGGTCAGCGGCCGGTGCGGGTGGCCAGCAGGCGGCGTGGGCTCCAGCGCAGCAGCCGGTACCGGGCGTCGCCCGCCGTGGCCACCAGCCGGGAGGACGTGTTGCCCAGCGCCGTCCGCCAGCGCAGCAGCACCGACGGCGGCAGCAACGCGGCCAGGATCCGGGTCCGGCGGTCCGCCTGGCCGGCGAGCGCGCCACGAACGGCGCGCAGCGCCAGGTGCAGCTCCCCGCCGGTGAGCGGGGCGCGGGCGTACCGGGCCAGTTCCTCGGCCCGACCGAGCATCCGTACCGCCGTGGCGGCGGAGCCGTCCTCGCCGACGGCGTCGGCGACCAGGCGCTCGGCGGTCGCCCTCGGCGTCTCCGTCCGGTCCATCCGGACCCGGTAGTCGACGAGGGTGTCGAGCAGTTCCTCCCAGGCGGCGTGCGCGTCCGCCCGCGCCCGATCAGGGTCCACCACCACGACGACGGACTGGGTGGGGTCGCCGTCGGGGCCCGCGCCGGCGTCCGCCGTGGCCGGCGCGGTGGCCACCGCCGTGCCGGCGCCCCGCCGGCGGCGCAGCGCCATCCGGCGCAGCGCCGGCACGGCGAGCAGGGCCAGCAGTGCCAGCGCGCCGGCCGTCCACCAGGGCCAGACGGGGGCCTGCCGGGCGGGACCGTCCACCCCGACCGCCAGGCCGGCGTCGGTGTCCTGGTCGGCGGCGTCCTGGTCGGCGGCGTTCGGCACCGGCTCCGAGTCGTCGGGGGCGGCCGGGGCGCCCGGCTCGGTGGCCCCCGGCTCCGGCTGGTCGGTGTCCGGGGCCCAGGCCGAGCGGGTCGAGCCCTGCACCCCGTACGCCGGGGTGGCGTCGAAGGGCACCCAGCCCATCCCGTCGAAGTAGACCTCGGTCCAGGCGTGCAGGTTGCGGTTGGTCAGCACGTATCCTTCGTCCGTGCGGCCGGTGCCGTTGGTGAAGCCGAACGCCACCCGGGCCGGGATGCCGGCAGACCGGACCAGCCACGCCATCGCCGCCGCGTACTGCTGGCAGAAGCCGGCCTTGTTGTTCAGGAAGTCGACGATGTCCTGACCGCTGGTGCCACCCTTCGTGGTCAGGCTGTAGGTGAAACCGTTGTCCGCGGAGAAGTGGTCGTAGATCGCCCGCACCTTGTCGTAGTCGGTGCTGCGGCCCCGGACGAGGCCGGCGACCAGGGTGTCGACCTGCTCGACCGGCGGGGTGACGGTCTGCTGTAGCCGGATCGGGTGGTCCGACGGCAGCGACGGGGCCCGCCGCAGCGCCGTCGGGGTGTACGTCGACCGGACGTAGCCGAACGAGTAGCGCTTGCCGCGCGAGTTCTCCCGGTTGGAGAAGAGCACCTGTTGGTTCGGGTCGTAGAGCCAGTTGGCGTTGAGTTCCTCGGTGCGCACCGGCTCGGCGTAGGCCGGCAGCAGCGGCATGTTGAGATTCTTCGAAATCTCCACGGTGGCCCGGTACTGCCGTTGTTCGAGGCCCTCCGCGGCCCGTTGGGTCGGGTCGGGCAGGGCCCGGGTGACGGGCCGGCCGGTCGGGTTGCGCACCCGGAAGCCGTCGGGCCGCAGCTCGTCGGCGACCCCGTAGCGCAGGTAGAACGGGTTTGGCTCGTTGGTGGTGACCGTGACCATCTGGTAGACCTCGGACTGGTTGAGCTGGCCGCTCAGCGACGCGAAGAGGTCGATGCGGCCCGGGTTACCGCCCTGCCCGGTGCCGCTGCCGCTGCCGGTGCCGGCCCCCACGGCGTTGAGCAGGCCGCCGGTCATCCCCGGCACCGCCAGCGGCAGCGCCACCGCCAGCACCACCCCGACCACGGCGAGCCGCCGCCCGGCGGCGGCCAGCGGCGAGGCCTCCCACACGTCGACGTCGCGGCCGTCGCCGGTGAACCGGCGGCCGAACCGGCGTACCCGGTCGACGTTGTCGGTGACCAGCAGCCACAGGTAGCCGGCGGCACCGATCACGAACGGCACGGCGGGGACGCTGTCGACGTAGACGGCGACGGGCACCGAGTAGACGGCCAGCATCGGCAGGCCGGCCAGCGCGGGACGGCGCAGGCCGACGGCGAGGGCGTCCACCACCACCGCCACTCCGCCGACGCCGAGCACGGTGACGAACAGCAGCGGGTCGGTGTCGGGCACCTTCACCCCGTACGAGCGCATGTCCACCATCGACGCGCTGAGCAGCTCGGCGAAGTGGGCGAAGGTGCCCGGGGTCGGCAGGAACGCCACCAGCTCGGTGCCGGCGGGAAAGAGCCAGGCCAGCGCGAGCGTCAGCCCGCCGAGCATGCCCAGCACCTGCCCCCACAGCGGGGCCCGGACCAGCCGGGTCAGCGCGGCCATCCCGGCGATCACCGTAACCGCGATGGCCGCCTGGATGAGCCAGGTCCAGCGCTCGAAGATGGCCGACAGCGGGGCCGCCGCCAGCAGGGTCGCGGCGGCGGCCACGAAGCCGAGGTTGCGGGTCGCGGTCACGAAAGCACCCTTCCGGTCATCTGCCCGCCGGGCCGGGCACGCGGGTACGCCCGACACGGCGGATCGTCACTTGACGCCCCCGGCCACGGTCTCGGCCAGCGCAGCCCGCAGGGCGAACCCCTGCGAGCCCCGGCCGGCCTGCGGCCACAGCGCGGGCAGCCGGGCCCCGTGGTCGACCCCGACGACCCGCCACCCGCTCTGCAACAGGGCGAGCGCGGCGGCGCCGTGCGCGTGGTCGGCCTCCGCCCGGGCCCGGGGCGGGAGATGGAGCCAGGTGGAGCTGTCCAGCAGGAAGCCGACGCAGGTCGCGCCGTTGCCCCGCAGGCCGGCGAGCAGTTTCGCCTCGGCGGTGCTCACCGTGCCGAACAGGCCGATGATCAGGCCGCCGTCACCGCGCTGCCGCACCTGCTGCACCAGCGTGGTGATGTCGCCGCGCGGGTCGAGGCGGACCTCGGCGAGCTGGTCGAGCAGCAGCCCGTCCCCGGCGCCCTCGGTCGCGTCGACGTCCGCGCCGTCGCCGGTGACCAGGCGCAGCTTGTACCCGGCCTGGCGCAGGTGCACCGCGATGCTGGCCGCCGCGGAGACCGCCCACTCGAAGCTCGCGGTCGGCCCGTCGCCGTGGTGGCCGTAACCGCGGGTGTCCAGCACCACGGTCGCCCGGCTCTCCCAGGGCTGCTCCTCGCGGCGGACCATCAGCTCGCCGGTGCGGGCGGTCGACTTCCAGTGCACCCGGCGCAGGTCGTCGCCCATCCGGTACTCCCGGGTCGCCGCGTCATCCTCGCCGTGCACCGCCACCGACCGGGCGCGGCTGGAGCCGCTGCCCGCGTACTCGCCGGGGAGCCGGACCGAGGGCAGCGGGGTGACCTGCGGGATCACCGTGAGCCGGTCGACGCTGGGGAACGACCGGCTCAGCTCGCACAGCCCGAACGGGTCGGTGAGCCGGACCACCAGCGGACCCACCTCGTACCGGCCGCGCACGTCCGCGCGGACCGTGTACGCCACCGAGCTGGCCTGGTGCGCGCCGAGCCGCTCCAGCACCACGCGGGGCCGGCTGCCCAGGGCGTACGGCAGCCGGTCCTCCAGCAGCAGCGTGCCGGTGGGCAGGCGGGACATGTTCTGTAGCCGCAGCACCACCCGGGAACTGGCCCCGACCGGCACCCGGTGCGGCTCCAGCGAACGGTGGCAGGCCAGCTTGTACCGGCTGCGCCCCACGTACGCGGCGGCGAGCAGCGGCAGGACGGCGAGCAGCACGGCCACCCGGAGCAGGTCCTTTTCGCCGAGGATGACGGCGGAGACGGCCGCGGCGAGGGCGGCGGCCAGAAACGAGCGACCGCGGGTGGTCAGGCCTCGGAGCCCGTCGCGCACGGTCACCGCCTCCGCGGCTCGTACGGGGCGCGGCCGTTGCCGTCGGGGGCGGAGCGGGTGTTGTACGGCGAGCGCTGGCGGTCGTGCGGCAGCGGAAGCCGGTGCACCAGCTCGGCGACGATCGCGTCGGTGGTGCGCCGGGCGAGCTGGGCGTCGGCGGTCGGGATGATCCGGTGGGCGAGCACCGGCACCGCGAGCGCCTGGAGGTCGTCGGGGAGGACATAGTCGCGCCCCTCCAGGGCGGCGACGGCGCGGGCGGTGCGCAGAAGCTGGAGGGTGGCCCGGGGGGACGCGCCCAGCCGCAGGTCGGGGGCCTCCCGGGTGGCGGTGACCAGGTCCACCGCGTACTGCTTCACGGCGTCGGCGACGTGCACCTCGCGGACGGTGGCGATGAGCCGGCGCACGGTCTCGGCGTCGGAAACCGGCCGCAGCTCCTGCAACGGGTCGGCGGCACCGTGCCCGTCCAGCATGGCCAGCTCGGCCTCCGGCCCCGGGTATCCCATCGCGATGCGGGCGGTGAACCGGTCGCGCTGCGCCTCGGGCAGCGGGTACGTCCCCTCCATCTCGATCGGGTTCTGGGTGGCGATCACCATGAACGGGGTCTGTAGCTGGTAGGTGACCCCGTCGACGGTGACCTGCCGCTCCTCCATGCACTCCAGCAGGGCGGACTGGGTCTTCGGCGAGGCCCGGTTGATCTCGTCGCCGACGACCAGGTTGGCGAAGACCGCGCCGGGGCGGAACTCGAAGTCGTGCGTCTCCTGATTGTAGACACTGACCCCGGTGACGTCGCTGGGCAGCAGGTCGGGGGTGAACTGGATGCGTCGTACCGAACAGTCGATGGACCGGGCGAGGGCCTTCGCCAGCTTGGTCTTGCCGACGCCGGGAACGTCCTCGATGAGAAGGTGCCCCTCGGCGAGCAGGACGGCCAAGGCGAGCCGGACGGTGGCCGTCTTGCCTTCGATGACCTGCTCGATGTTGGCCACGATGGCCTCGCTGGCGGCGCGGAACTCGTCGTGCGGCAGCAGACCGCCCACCTCGTCCCAGGTCTGTTGTGTCACGGGCCTCCTCCTCGTCACCACAACGGCAGCTCTGTTAAGAGCACCTGGACCCGCCGTTGGGTTCGCGACGGGAGAGCCTCGTCTGCCGCAGAAATCTCACTGGCCTCTCAGGCTAACCATGTTTGTCGTGATCGCCGAACCCCGCAGCAAGTCAGTCGGTTACGCCCGGAATATTCGCCCGACGGGGGAAACAGATGATCACGTAGCGTGAAAGGGGAACGGTCCGCCCTCCCGCCTGGGGCGGTGGGCCGCGTGCGCGGCGGACCGGAGGGGTACACTCACCGACATGGCCGGAGTCTTCCTGCTTCTTACCGGGCCGTGCTGATGCGCTGACGCGTGACAGCACGGCGGCCCCTCGTGCGCGAGGGGCTTTTTTGTGCCCTCCGCCGGCCCGGCCGGGCGATGCCGAGACCGCCGGCCCGGCCCGGCGATGCCGAGACGAAGCGAACGAGGAGAGACGATGAGTGAGGCAGCGACGGCGGGCGACATCCCCCCGTACCGGTACACCGCGGCACTGGCCGAGGAGATCGAGCAGCGCTGGCAGGACACCTGGGATCGGGAGGGGACTTTCCACGCTCCGAACCCCGCCGGGCCGCTGGCCGACCCCGACCACCCCCGGGCGGGCGCGGAGAAGCTGTACGTGCTGGACATGTTCCCGTACCCGTCGGGGGCGGGCCTGCACGTCGGGCACCCGCTGGGCTACATCGGGACCGACTGCTTCGCCCGCTACCAGCGGATGGCCGGCCGCAACGTGCTGCACGCGATGGGCTTCGACGCGTTCGGCCTGCCCGCCGAGCAGTACGCGGTGCAGACCGGAACCCACCCCAGGACCACGACCGAGCAGAACATCGCCCGCTACAAGACGCAGCTGCGCCGGCTGGGGCTGGCCCACGACGACCGCCGCTCGGTGGCCACCATCGACACCGGCTTCTACCGCTGGACCCAGTGGATCTTCCTGCAGGTCTTCAACTCCTGGTACGACGCGGACGCGCGCCGGGCCCGGCCGGTCGCCGAGCTGATCGCCGAGTTCGCCGGCGGCACCCGACCCACCCCGGACGGTCGGCCGTGGGCCGAGCTGAGCGTCGCCGAGCAGCGGGCGATCGTCGACGACCACCGGCTGGCGTACGTGTCGCAGGCGCCGGTGAACTGGTGCCCGGGGCTGGGCACCGTGCTGGCCAACGAGGAGGTCACCGCCGACGGCCGCTCCGACCGGGGCAACTTCCCGGTGTTCAAGCGGAACCTGAAGCAGTGGATGATGCGAATCACCGCGTACGGGGACCGGCTGCTGGACGACCTGGACACCCTGGACTGGCCCGAGCCGATCAAGCTGATGCAGCGCAACTGGATCGGGCGGTCGACCGGTGCGTACATCGACTTCGCCACCGGCCAGGGCCCCGTGCGAGTGTTCACGACCCGCCCGGACACGATCTTCGGGGCCACCTACGTGGTGCTGGCCCCCGAGCACGAGTTGGTCGACGCGCTGGTGCCGGCCGCCTGGCCGGAGGGGACGCGGGACGCCTGGACCGGGGGGCACGCCAGCCCCCGGGCGGCCGTCGAGGCGTACCGGAAGGCGGCGGCGGCCAAGACCGATGTGGAGCGGCAGGCCGACGCGAAGGACAAGACCGGCGTCTTCGTCGGCGCCTACGCCACCAACCCGGTCACCGGCGGGCAGATCCCGATCTTCATCGCCGACTACGTGCTGGCCGGCTACGGCACCGGCGCGATCATGGCGGTGCCGGCGCAGGACGAGCGGGACTGGGCGTTCGCCGAGGTGTTCGAGCTGCCGATCGTGCGTACCGTGCAGCCGGCCGACGGGTTCGACGGCAAGGCGTACACCGGGGACGGCCCGGCGATCAACAGCGCCGCGCCCGAGCGCGGCCTGGACCTGAACGGCCTGGGGGTCGCCGACGCCAAGGCGGCGATCATCGCGTGGCTGGAGGCCAACGGCCACGGCACGGGCGCGACCACCTACCGGCTGCGCGACTGGCTGTTCTCCCGCCAGCGCTACTGGGGCGAGCCGTTCCCGATCGTGTACGACTCCACCGGGGCGGCGATCGCACTGCCGGAGGAGATGCTGCCGGTCGAGCTGCCCGAGGTCGACGACTTCTCCCCGAAGACGTTCGACCCCGACGACGCCGACAGCGACCCGGAGACCCCGCTGTCGCGCCGCCGCGACTGGGTCGAGGTCGAGCTGGACCTGGGCGACGGGCCGAAGCGGTACACCCGGGAGACCAACGTGATGCCGCAGTGGGCCGGCTCCTGCTGGTACGAGCTGCGCTACCTGGACCCGACCAACGCCGACCGGTTCGTCGACGCCGACAACGAGCGGTACTGGATGGGCCCGCGCGCCGAGGGCGACTGCGGCGGTACCGACCTGTACGTCGGCGGGGCCGAGCACGCCGTGCTGCACCTGCTGTACGCCCGCTTCTGGCACAAGGTGCTGTACGACCTGGGTCACGTGTCGTCGTTCGAGCCGTTCCGCAAGCTGTTCAACCAGGGCATGATCCAGGCGTACGCGTACACCGACGCCCGGGGCTCCTACGTGCAGGCCGAGGAGGTCGTCGAGCGCGACGGCACCTGGTTCCTGGGCGAGGAGGAGGTGCGCCGGGAGTACGGCAAGATGGGCAAGTCGCTGAAGAACGTGGTGACCCCCGACGACATGTGCGCGGCGTACGGCGCGGACACCTTCCGGGTGTACGAGATGTCGATGGGCCCGCTGGAGGTGTCCCGCCCGTGGGAGACCCGGGCGGTCGTCGGGTCGTACCGGTTCCTGCAACGGGTCTGGCGGGCGGTCGTCGACGAGCAGACCGGTGCGGCGCGGGTCACCGACGACCCGGCCGACCCCGCGACCCGGCGGCTGCTGCACAAGGTGATCGACGGGGTCCGGGGCGACATGGAGGGGATTCGGTTCAACACCGCGATCGCCAAGCTGATCGAGCTGACCAACGCGCTGACCCGGCTGCCGGCCACCCCGCGTGAGGTGGCCGAGCCGCTGGTGCTGATGCTGGCCCCGTTCGCCCCGCACGTCGCCGAGGAGCTGTGGCGACGGCTGGGCCACGACACCTCGCTGGCGTACGCGGACTTCCCGGTCGCCGACTCGGCCCTGCTGCTCGCCGAGACGGTGACGTACCCGGTGCAGATCAACGGCAAGGTGCGCGGCCGGATCGAGGTCGCCGCCGACGCGTCCGAGGACGACGTGCGGACGGCGGCCCTGGAGGCGGTGGCCGGCGCGCTGGCCGGCAAGGAGCCCCGCAAGGTCATCGTGGTGAAGGGCCGCATGGTGTCGGTCGTCGCGTGACGGGTAAGGAGGGGCCCCTGTTGACGTTCCTGGTAGAGCAGGGGCCCCTTCCTAACACCCGCACGCCTAACACCCGCACGCCTACCACCCGGCCGCGCGGCGAGCGCCCACCGTCCGGCGCGGGGCAGGTCAGGGCGCACGGCATTACCCGACCACCCGCCCTCACACACCCCCCGCGATCGTGCGGTTTCGGCCCTCGGTTCGTCCCTTCAGGACGAAGTGTCGGGGCCGTGACTGCAAGATCGGCGGGTGGAGGCGGTGGTGCGGCGGTGGTGGCGTTCCGCGCGCCACCAGCGGTACAGCAGGGCCGCGCTGGCGATCAGGCCCAGGCTCGCAGGGGCGGCGGCGTACCAGTTGACGTCGCCGGGGGAGCTGGCCGCCGCGCCGAGCGCCGCGTAGCCGAACGCCGTGGGGGCCGAGGCGAGGACGCTGCCGGCGAGGAACGGCAGCACCCGGGCGCCGGTGGTGCCGTAGCCGTAGCTGACCAGCCCGTAGCCGGAGATCGGCAGCAGCCGGACCGTGGCCACCCCCAGCACGCTCTGCCTGGTGAACCAGCCGTCGAGGCGGGCGAGCCGGCCGCGGACCCGCTCGGCCACGAACTCGCGGCCCAGCGCCCGGCCGACGGCGAAGCCGAGCGCGGCGGCCAGCAGCGCCGCGCCGAGCGCGTACGCCGCGCCTTCGAGGGGGCCGAAGATCGCGCCGAGGGCGAGCGTGACGAAGGTGCGCGGGACCAGGGCGACCAGCAGCAGCGCCCCGCCGAGGATCGCGACGACCGGGGCGTACCCGCCGAGGCCGTCGGCGAGCCGGGGCAGCGCCGCGACCTCGGGCCGGGGGAGCACCGGTAGCAGCGCCGCGAACCCGGCGAGCAGGAGCAGCAGCAGGGCGAACCGGCGTGCCGACGGCTGCCGCAGCAGCAGCCGGGCGGCCGGGAGCAGCCGGGCGGCCGGCGTCATGCGCGGGCGGGCCGCAACAGCCGCCGGCCGGGCCGGGATCATGCCCGGGCGGCGGCCACCGCGGCGCGGCGCTCGGCGCGGAGCCGTTCGGCCCAGGTGTCGTCCAGCGGCGGAAGCTGGTGCGCGCCGGTCGCCCAGCGCAGCAGCAGGTCGGCCAGGGCGGGGTTGCGGGCCAGGGCCGGGCCGTGCGAGTACGTGCCGAGCAGCTTGCCCCGCCACGCGCCCTCGGTCGCGCCGTCGTTGCCGACCCCGGCGGTGACCCGGGCCAGCGGAGACACGCCCGGCCCGAGGTGGGTCCGGCCGCCGTGGTTCTCGAATCCGGTGAGGGCCGGCACCCCGAGCCGGGGGTCGACGTCGCCGGCCAGTTCCCCAACGGCCCGCGACGGGCCCCGGTCGGAAAAGAGGTCGAGCAGCTCCAGTCCGGCGCACTGGACGCCCTTGGCGAAGAAGGAGGTGCCGAGGAGTTGGTATCCGGCGCAGACGCCGAACACCACCGACCCCTGGGCGACGGCCCGGTGCAGGCCGCCGTCGGCCCGCAGCCGCTGCGCGCCGAGCGCCTGCGGGCCGTCCTCGCCGCCGCCGATGAGGTAGATGTCGGCGGTGGCGGGCAGCCGCTGGTCGGAGCGGACCTCCAGCACCTCCACCGGCATGCCGCGCTGCTGGGCCCGGCGGGCCAGGATCAGCATGTTGCCCCGGTCGCCGTAGGTGGACAGCAGGTCGGGGTAGATCCAGACGATACGCAGGCTCTCAGTTGACACGGTCCAGCTCCGCTCGGATGTCCTGGAAGGCGGTGTAGTTGGCGATGACCTCCAGCCGGCCCGGCGGAACCGCCCGGACCGCCTCGCCGAACGCCCGGACGTGCTGGAACGGCACGCCGTTGACCTCGAGGCGGACCGCCAGGTCGTACGCCCGGTCGCCGGTGATCAGCACCTGCCGGCCACGCAGCGGGGCGAAGTCGACGTCGAAGAGCCAGGAGGTGTCCAGCCCGTCGGGGTCCCGGGCGTTGATGGAGAGCAGGGTCGGCGCGACGTCGGCCATGTCGAACGCCTCAAGCCAGCTCGCCGGGTTCTTCGCCAGCAGCAGCCGGATGTTGCGCCCGTCCCGCTCCACCTGCGCGTAGCGGCCGGCGACGGAGGTGACCGCGCCGAGCCGGGAGACCGCGTCGACCGGGCGTACGCCGAACTCGGCGGCGACCGCGAGGGCGGTGGCGGCGTTGCCGAGGTTGACCTTGCCGGGGAGCTGGAGCATCACCTTGTGCCAGGCGCCGGTGGGGTCGAGCACGCCGTCGTCCTCGACCGCCCACTGCGGCTGGGGCCGGCGCAGCGGGCAGCCGCTGCACCACCACTGGTCGCCGGAGCGCTGGACGGTGTGCCCGCACTCGGGGCAGACCCACGAGTCGTCGTGCCAGCGCTGGCCGGCGCTGAACCAGGTGACGTGCGGCGGCCGGATGCCCCGGGCCGGGTCGGCCGGCGGGGTGGCGGCCCACACCACCATCGGGTCGTCGGCGTTGGCGATCACCCGTACGTCGGGGTGGTTGACCAGCGCGGCGCGCCAGAGCTGCGCCATCATGGCGACCTCCTTGGCCCGGTCGAGCTGGTCGCGGGAGAGGTTGAGCAGCGCGACCACGTGCGGCTCGGTGGCCTCCAGGACCTGGGCCAGGTAGTGCTCGTCGACCTCCAGCACCGCGTACGGGGTGCTGCCGGCCTTGGCCAGCGCCGAGGTGTGGCCGGTGGGCATGTTGGCGCCGAAGGAGTTGGTGGCCACCCGGCCCAGGACGCCGACCGCCGCCGTGGTCAGCCGGGTGGTGGTGGTCTTGCCGTTGGTGCCGGACACCAGCGCGATGGCGCGCCCCGCCGAGAGGTGGGCCAGCAGGTCAGGGTCGATCTTCAGGCCGATCCAGCCGCCGATCACCGAACCGTCGCCACGACCCGCTGCCCGCGACAGCGCCGCCGCGGTCCGCGACACGGAGCTGGCCACCTTTGCCCGCAGGGGCATCTTCGCGTCCGTCACGCGAGCGAGGTTACCGGACCGCCGTCCCCACCAGATCGCCGCCGACGGCGAACCGTTCGGTCGGGCCGGTCGGGCGGACGGCCGGAGTCCGGTCGACCGGATGGAGTCGATCTATGTCGGGTAGTGGACGCCGCAGCGGGGGCGCTCCGGCCCTCCACTCCGCTCCACCCCTTCTGACGTGCTGTTTTGCGCTCGGGAGCGACGCGCCGCGCGGGCGATTCTGGTTGCGGGTGGAGCGAAGTGGAGTAGAGTGGGGACCAATGGTGAGGCCGGGAGGGCCCCACCGGCCCGGGGGGAGCGGCGCCGCGAACGCCGCTGCGAGGGCGAGGGGGTTGGGCCGATGTTCCTCGGCACCCACACTCCGCGCCTGGACGAAAAGGGCCGGTTGATCCTTCCGGCGAAGTTTCGGGATGGGCTGGCGGGGGGTGTCGTGATCACCAAAGGGCAGGATCGCTGTCTCTACGTCTTCCCGATGCCCGAGTTCCAGCGCATCGCCGACCAGTTGCGCGCGCAACCCATGACGAACAAGGCGGCCCGTGCCTACAGCCGGGTCTTCTTCGCCAGCGCGCACGACGAGGTTCCGGACAAGCAGGGCCGGGTCACCGTCCCGGCCCACCTGCGGGCGTACGCCGGGCTCGACCGGGACCTGGTGGTCATCGGCGCGAGCACGCGGGTGGAGGTCTGGGACAAGGCGGCCTGGGAAAGCTACCTCGCCGAGAGCGAAGACGACTTCGCCGACATCGAGGAGGGGGTGCTGCCTGGCGGTCTGTAGGGCGTGACGACGCCCGACGTACTGCGAGATCTCCAGCCGCTTTCGAGTTCCTGGCATCCCTTCCCCGGTGCCAGGCGCACGATCTCCTCGGAGGCGCAACCTCCGGTGGGCGGGAGCGGATGGGGATCTGGCGGTACGACGGAGGCGTCGTGCGACGGCAGGCGCGCAGAGAAACGGACGGTTCACACCAGTGGGGGTCGACATGGGGGAGCTTCGTGGCACGCATGTGCCCGTGCTGCTCGAGCGGTGTCTCGAGTTGCTGGCCCCCGCGCTGGCCCGGGGTGACCGCACCGTTCACGTCGACGCCACGCTGGGCCTGGCCGGTCACGCCGAGGCGGTGCTGGAACGGCATCCGCGTACGGTGCTGATCGGGCTGGACCGGGACACCGAGGCCCTCGCCCACGCGCGGGTCCGGCTGGCCCGGTTCGCCGACCGGGTCCATCTCGAACACGCCGTCTACGACGAGTTGCCCGAGGTGCTGGGCCGGCTCGGCTACCCGGCGATCGACGGTGTCCTGTTCGACCTGGGCGTCTCCTCGCTCCAGTTGGACGCGCCCGACCGCGGGTTCGCCTACGCGCAGGACGCGCCGCTGGACATGCGGATGGACCAGACCCGGGGGGTGACCGCCGAGGAGGTGGTCAACACCTACTCCCACCCGGACCTGGCCCGGGTGCTGCGGGTCTACGGGGAGGAAAAGTTCGCCCCCAGGATCGCCTCGGCGATCCTGCGGGAACGGGAACGGGCCCGGATCACCTCGTCGGCACGGCTGGCGGAACTGGTCAGGGAGAGCATTCCCGCCCCGGCCCGCCGAACCGGGGGGCACCCGGCCAAGAGGACGTTTCAGGCTTTACGGATCGAGGTAAACAGGGAGCTGGCGGCGCTGGAGACGGCGCTGCCCGCCGCCCTCGACAAGCTCACCGTGGGTGGCCGCATGGTGGTCCTGTCCTACCACTCGCTGGAGGACAGGCTCACCAAGGCCGCCCTCACCGACCGGGTCCGCAGCAAGGGCCCGGTCGACCTCCCGGTCGAACTGCCCGGGTCAGGTCCGACGTTCCGGCTGCTCAGCCGGGGCGCGGAGCTGCCCGGGGAGGCGGAGGTCGCCGCGAACCCGCGTGCCGCTTCGGTGCGACTGCGGGCCGCGGAACGAGTCGACCCGGAAGCGGAGCGACAGGGGCGGGCCGACCGCGAACGGCCCCGCCGGCGAGCCAGGGCGATGCACCGACCGGGGACCGGATCGGCGGATCCGGGGCCGACGGCGCAGGGACGGACGAAGAGGGGGAGGGAAGAAGAAGATGAACGCTGACAAGCGCGACAGCCGGGACACCGGCGTCGGGCAGCGCGCACCGCGGTCGGGGGGCCGGATCGCGGCGCAGCGGACCACGCGGGCCGGGCTTCCGGTGACGGGGTCCGGCCGGCTGGACCGGCAGGGGGAGACTCGCGCCCGGGGGGCGCGCGAGTTCCCGACCAACGGCAGCGCCGCGCTGCGCCCGGCGGAGCGGATCAGCCCCGCGGAGCAGGTCGGCCCGGCGGAGCGGATCGGTCCGGCCGAGCGGGCCCGTCCCGCGGCGAGCCCGTCGCCGCGGCTGCGGGTCGCCCCGCCGCCGCCGGTGTCGGTGCCACGGGCGCCGTTCGCGGCGCTGATCCTGGTGCTGGTCGTCGGCGGGGTGCTCGGCATCCTGCTGGTCAACACCAAGATCAACGAGAACTCGTTCCGGCTGGAGCGGCTCCAGCAGCAGCAGGCCAAGCTCGACACGGACCAGCAGCAACTGGAGAAGGAGATCGCCGACGCGAAGGCGCCCGGCAACCTGACCGCCGCGGCCCGCAAGCTCGGCATGGTCGAGGCCGAGGAGCCCGCGTACATCCGGCTGCCCGACGGCCGGGTGATCGGGGTGCCGCAGCCGGCCAACGGCCAGCCCTCGGTCACCAGCCAGCAGGGCGCGGGGGGCTGAGCGAGGTGCCGCCGAGATCGGAGGAACCGCGCCGGGACGCCACGGGCTCCCGGCGCGGTTCGTCGCGGGCCACCGGCGGGCGGGGCGAGCCGCGCTCCGGCGAGCCCGGCGTGGGGGGCATCTCCGACGCGCGGGCGTACACCCCTCGGGGGCGCACCATCCGCGAGGAGCGCCAGGCGGCGGGCCGGCCGACCGCCGGGGGCGCCGAGCAGCGGCGTACCCCGCGCGGCACCCGGGCCGGCGGCGACCCGTTCCGGCCGGCGTTGCAGGTGCTCGACGGCGGCCGGGCCGACGGGGGCCGCGCCGGGCGCCGGGAGTCCGTCCCGGCCGCGCGCGCCGCGGTGATCCGGACGGTGCCGACCCGGGCGAGCCGGGCGCTGCCCGATGACGACGACGCGCCACGCC
>NZ_SMKJ01000008.1:0-45651 GCF_004348615.1 Micromonospora sp. KC207 | reverse complement strand
CCAACAAAAAGACCCCCCGCGGATGCGGGAGGTCTGCGCGCTCGGCGACGAGGGGCCGGACGCGCTAGCTGCCAATAATGGCGACGGTGCTGGTCATGGTCGCCACTTTGCCACCCGCACCCGGGTTTCGGGAGGAACAATCCACATGGCGGGACGGTCACGAAGCTTGCAATACCGCACGGCAGCCGCTCACCGGCCACAACCCGCTATCGGTGATCAACTTCACAAGTCGCCCAGCCGGCACCGAACCGAAACACCGCTGCGGCAGCATCTGGAACTGATCCAGTTACCGGCCTCGTGCCGCTGTCAAGGAGGACCCGTGCTCACTGTCGGTGACCGCTTCCCCGAGTACGAACTCACCGCCTGCGTCTCCCTGGAGGCCGACCGGGCGTTCGAGTCGATCAACCACAAGTCGTACGAGGGCAAGTGGCGGGTGGTCTTCTTCTGGCCGAAGGACTTCACGTTCATCTGCCCGACGGAGATCGCCGAGTTCGGCCGGCTCAACGGCGAGTTCGCCGACCGGGACGCCCAGGTGCTCGGCGTGTCGGTGGACAACGAGTTCGTCCACTACGCCTGGCGCAAGGACCACCCGGACCTGCGCGAGCTGCCGTTCCCGATGCTCAGCGACATCAAGCGCGAGCTGACCGCCGCGTGCGGCGTGCTCGGCTCCGACGGCGTGGCCCAGCGGGCCACCTTCATCGTCGACCCGGACAACGAGATCCAGTTCGCCATGGTTACCGCCGGCTCGGTCGGCCGGAACGTCTCCGAGGTGCTGCGCGTACTCGACGCCCTGCAGACCGACGAGCTCTGCCCGTGCAACTGGAAGTCCGGCGGCGAGACCCTCGACGCCACCCGGCTGCTCGCCGGCGCCGGGGCCTGACGATGGGTCTGGACGCGGTCAAGGCGGCCCTGCCCGAGTACGCCAGGGACATCAGGCTCAACCTCGGCTCCACCGTCGGCACCTCCACCCTCAAGCCGGAGCAGGCGTGGGGCACGGCGCTGGCCTGTGCCGTCGCCGCGCGTAACCCGGTCGTGCTGCGGGAGATCGCCGCCGAGGCGGCCAGCCACCTCACCCCCGAGGCGGTCGAGGCGGCCAAGGGCGCCGCGACGATCATGGCGATGAACAACGTCTACTACCGGGCCAAGCACCTCATCGGCGACGAGCAGTACGCGTCGATGCCGGCCCGGCTGCGGATGCAGATCATCGCGAAGCCGGGTGTCGAGAAGGGTGACTTCGAGCTGTGGTGCCTCGCCG
The DNA here is from genome assembly GCF_004348615.1 of Micromonospora sp. KC207. Lineage (NCBI taxonomy): Bacteria > Bacillati > Actinomycetota > Actinomycetes > Micromonosporales > Micromonosporaceae > Micromonospora > Micromonospora sp. KC207. Next base: position 44,396 of record NZ_SMKJ01000008.1, on the reverse strand, counting down.
TCTCGGCGATCACCGGCTGCGGCGTCTGCCTGGAGTCGCACGAGAAGACCCTGCGCGCCGCCGGGTTCACCCGGGAGCAGGTGCACGAGGGGCTGCGCATCGCCGCCGTCGTGCACGCCGCCGCGGTGGCCCTCGACGCGCAGGCCGCCCTGGCCTGAGCCGTGCGTCCCGCCGCCCGCCGGCACCGCGCCCCGCGGTGCCGGCGGGCGGCGGCGTGTAGGGGGCCCCGGCCCGGGGTAGGTGTTTTCTCGGACCCGAAGCACCTCACCTTCCGGAACGACCCTGCGAGACGACCCTCCGAGACGACCACGACGGTCGGGGCAGGAGCACTCATGGACAGGCTCGACCCGCACGCCGCCACCGGCACGCCCGAACCGATGATCCACGGCGGCCAGGGGGCGATCGCCGGCGGCGCCCCCGCCGGGCGGTTCGACCCGTGGAGCTACCGCGACCGGGCCTCGGTCGCCGACGCCGACCTCGTCGGCTACCACGTCGAGGCCAGCGACGGCCGCATCGGCAAGATCGACAGCGCGAGCCACGAGGTCGGCGGCAGTTACCTGGTGGTCGACACAGGCGCCTGGCTCTTCTTCGGCAAGAAGGTCATGTTGCCGGCCGGCACGGTCCACCACGTCGACCACGGCACCCGCACGGTGTACGTCGACCGGGACCGGGACCAGATCAAGGCCGCCCCCGAGTACGACGAGGACAGCCACAGCGACCCGGCGTACCGGGACCGGCTCGGCGGCTACTACGACGAGAGGCACGGGAACCTGCCCCCGGGCACCGCGCGCTGACCGCGTTGCGCCACAACGGCCGATGGGTTTCCGCCCACCGGCCGTTACCGTGTCAGCGTGGACGCCACCGAGAACAAGCGCAGGATCCCCTTCTCCGCCCTGTTCAACTTCCGCGACGTCGGCGGCTACCCGGCCGGCGACGGGCGCGCGGTGCGCTGGGGCCGGCTCTACCGCTCCGACTCCCCGCACCGCATCGACGGAGCCGACCGGGACGCGTTCGTCGCCCTCGGCGTGCGCACCGTGATCGACCTGCGCCGCCCCAAGGAGGTGGCCCGGGACGGCCGGGTGCCCGAGCTGGCCGGGCTCGCCTACCGGCACATCCACCCGGAGCACGCCGACTGGGCGGAGGCCCAGTACGCGCCCGGGTCCAGCCTCGCCCGCTTCCTCGCCGACCGGTACGCCGACCTCGCCGGCACCGGCGCGGCGGGGCTCGCCGAGGCGGTCGGGCTGATCGCCGACAGCGCCACGGCACCGGTCGTCGTGCACTGCGTTGCCGGCAAGGACCGCACCGGCATCGTCTGCGCGCTGACCCTGTCGGTGCTGGGCGTCAGCGACGCCGACATCGCCGCCGACTACGCGCTGAGCACCGAGGCGTCGCAGCGGTTCAGCGCCTGGGTTGCCGCGACCTTGCCGGAGGCCGGAGAGCTGCCCGCCCCGTACCTGGCCTCGCCCGCCGAGGCGATGACGCTGTTTCTGACCGAGCTGCGGGAAGGGCACGGCTCGGTGGAGGGGTACCTGCGGCACGCCGGTGTCACCGACGCCCAGCTCGCGGCGCTCCGCGACCACCTGCTGGAGTGAGGCTGGGCCGGCCGGCCCGCCCCGCCGTCCGGGGTTGAGAAAGGGCCCCTGCTCTACGCCAGGCGTTGAGCAGGGGCCCCTTCCTTACAGTCGGGTGACCCAGCCGTACGGGTCGGCGGCCCGGCCACGCTGGATGTCGATCAGCCGCTGCTGTAGCGCCGTGGTCACCCGGCCCTGTTCGCCGCCGCCGACCAGGAACTCACCGTCGGGGTACCTGACCCCGCCGATGGGCGTGATCACGGCCGCGGTGCCGCACGCGAACGCCTCGCGCAGCCGGCCGCTCGCCGCGTCGGCCTGCCAGTCGGCGAAGCTGACCGGCCGTTCCTCGACCCGGTGGCCGGCCTCGGCGGCCAGGGTGAGCAGCGCGTCCCGGGTGACGCCGGGCAGGATCGTGCCGGTCAGCGGCGGGGTGACCAGCGTGTCGTCGTCGTAGACGAAGAACACGTTCATCCCGCCCAGCTCGTCGACGAAGCGGCGCTCCACCGCGTCGAGGAAGACGACCTGGTCGCAGCCGGCCTCGATCGCCTCGGCCTGGGCCGCGAGTGAGGCGGCGTAGTTGCCGCCGCACTTGGCCGCGCCGGTTCCGCCCGGGGCGGCGCGGGTGTATTCCGGCGAGACCCAGACCGTCACCGGCTTGGCCCCGCCCGCGAAGTACGACCCCGCCGGGGAGGCGATCACCATGTACAGGTACTCGTTCGACGGGCGGACGCCGAGGAAGACCTCACTGGCGATCATGAACGGACGCAGGTAGAGGCTGCTCCCGTCGCCCTCGGGGATCCAGTCGCGGTCGATCTCGACGAGCCGGCGCAGCGAGTCGACGAACAGCTCCGGCGGCAGCTCCGGCATCGCCATCCGGCGGGCCGAGTCGACGAACCGGGCGGCGTTGGCTTCCGGCCGGAACATGGTCACCGACCCGTCTGCGACGCGGTACGCCTTCAGCCCCTCGAAGATCTCCTGCGCGTAGTGCAGCACGGCGGAGGCCGGGTCCATCGGGATCGGCCCGCGCGCCTCGATTCGCGCGTCGTACCAGCCCTTGCCCTCGGCGTACCGGATCGTGACCATGTGGTCGGTGAAGACGCGGCCGAACCCCGGGTTCGCGAGCAGGGCGGCCCGTTCGGCGGCGGATACCGGCGTGGGATTCGGACGGATCTCGAAGTCGAGCATGTCACCACCGCTCATCGCGCGTACCTCCCTGGGGAACGACGGCGCGCGGGACCGCACGCCGCATGAGTGCTGCCAGAAACCTACCCCGAACGGCCGTTCAGCGGACAGCGCCAACCGGCCGAGCGTGGCCTCTGACGGGGTGCCGGTGAGCCGGCGGGTCAGGCCACCGCGTAGCCGGCGAGCCGGTCGCCGACCTCGGCGGTGCGCAACGGTACGCCCGCGCCCCGGTTGGCCAGTTCCGTGCCGACGGCGGCGGTCACCCGGGCTGCGGCGTCGGCGTGCCCGAGCTGGTCGAGCAGCAGGGCGGCGGAGAGGACCGCGGCCACCGGATCGGCGACACCCTGGCCGGCGATGTCCGGCGCGGAGCCGTGCACCGGCTCGAACGTCGACGGGTACGCCCCGGAGGGGTTGATGCAGCCGCTGGCGGCCAGCCCGATGCCGCCGGTGACGGCGGCGGCGATGTCGGTCAGGATGTCGCCGAAGAGGTTGTCGGTGACCACCACGTCGTAGCGCTGGGGCTGGGTGACCAGGAACATCGCGGCGGCGTCGACGTGCTGGTACTCCGTGGCGACGTCCGGGTGCTCGGCGGCCACCGCCTCGAACGCGCGGGCCCACAGCGACCCGGCGTGGGTCAGCACGTTGGTCTTGTGCACGAGGGTCACCTTGCGCCGCTCGCGGCGCGACGCCCGGGCGAACGCGTCGCGGATGACCCGTTCCACGCCGTGCCGGGTGTTCAGGCTCTCCTCGGTGGCCACCTCGGCCGGGGTGTCCCGGTGCAGACAGCCGCCCGCCCCGGCGTAGAGCCCCTCGGTGCCCTCGCGGACGACGACCAGGTCGACCTCGCCGGGCTTGACGCTGGCCAGCGGCCCGGCCACGCCGGGCCACAGCCGCGACGGGCGCAGGTTGACGTACTGGTCGAAGGCGAACCGGAGCTTGAGCAGCAGGCCCCGCTCCAGCACGCCCGGCGGGACGGTCGGGTCGCCGACCGCTCCGAGCAGGATCGCGTCGTGCCCGGCCAGCTCGGCGAGGACCGACTCCGGCAGCACCTCGCCGGTGCGGTGGTAGCGGGCCGCGCCGAGGTCGTACGCGGTGGTTTCCACCCCGGGAAGCACGGCGTCGACGACCTTGAGGGCCTGCGCGACCACCTCGGGTCCGATCCCGTCCCCGGCCACCACCGCGATGCGTGCCACGTCGTCAGCTCCCTCGCCTCGTCCTCCTCCCCACGGTACGACCCCGTCCCGTCTCCCGGTACGAGCCTTCCACATTCCGGGAAGCTGGGATGCACAGCAGGTTTCCAGGTGGGATTCATGATGCGGTCAACTTCCCTGCCTAGGGTCGGTGGTGAACGGGACACGGGGGCCCGACGGGTGTTCGCCGCGGCGCTGCGGCGCCGTCAGCGAAGGAGCACTGCGATGCGGACCGACGAGCAACTCCGACACCAGTGGGTCGACGAACAGCCGCGCACCCGCTGGGTGGACCAGTCGGCCTTCGGCAGCCGCCGTCCCGACCTGCGGCTGGGCACCCGCAGCCACCGCCTCGACCGCGCCGGTGGTGGCACCGCCGTCGACCGGGTCGCCGTGCAGCACACCGTGCGGACCAGCACCGCCGAGTACTCGCTGCTGCTCAACGCGCCCAGCTGGCTGGGCCGGCGCGGAATCGGCGAGGCGCTGGCCGACGCCGTCGGCGAGCTGCGCGCCATCGACCTCACCTACGGCCCGGCCCGCCCGGACAGCCTGGTGTCCCGGCTGCGCCGGGGGGAGATCAGCCCCGAGTCGTACCCGCCGCTGGTCGATCTGGTGGACCGGTGCGCCGCGATGCGGGCGGCCACCGACGGTTGGTTCGACGCGTGGGCGGTGCCCGGCGGCTTCGACCCGGGGGGCCTGCTCGGTGGCTGGGCGGTGGAGCGGGCCGCGGCCCGGCTGCGCGCCGCCGGCATCCACGACTACGCCGTGCTCACCGGTGCCGACCTGGTGGTGCGCGGCCACGCGGCGCACGGCGGCCCGTGGCGGGTGGCGGTGCACCACCCGACCGACCCCCGGCGGGCCCCACTGGTGCTGGAGATGACAGCCGGTGCGGTGGGCACCTCCGGGGTGACCGGGCGGCGGGGGCACGTGGTCGACCCGCACACCGGCGAGCCGGCCGACCAGCTCGACACCGCCACCGTGATCGGCCCGGACCTGGCGGTGGCCGACGCCTACGCCACCGCGCTCTACGCCGCCGGCCCGGCGGGGCTGGCCTGGTTCCGCACCGGATCGGACTACCGGGCGCTGTTCGCCCACCGCGAGCGCTGAGGCAACCGCCGGAGCCGAGCGCATCCGCCGGCGCTGAGGTGACCGCCGGCACTGAGGTGACCGCCAGCGCCGCGCGCACCGGTCGCGATCCGCCCGATCGCGAGCCCCATCGCAAGCCCGACCGCGCCACCCGCACCGGCCGGTCTTCGCATCCCGGCCGTGGGTGGTCGGCGATCGGCCCCCACGGTCTCGGCAACGACCGTGGGGGCCGGTCAGCGACGAGTGCGCGTGGCTTGCGCAATCGAGGGGTGCGGGACCGGCCGGGCCCGAGGTCAGACCTCGCCACCCGAAGACGGGCCGACGACCGAACTCAGCCAGTGACCGCACGAGTACGCTAGCGAATCGACGTCACTCGACGCAAGAGTCTCCACAGCGGACCGTCACCGGAGGACGATCGGAAGATTCGCGGTTGACCTGCGGTGGGGTCGCGGTGACTTCCCGGGCCCAAGATGGCACGCTGTCCGCCGTGAGTTTCGATCTGAGCGTGTGGGCCCTCCCGGTCGGGGCCACGCCCGCGGATGTGCGGGCAGCGGTACAACGGTGCCGGCAGGGGCAGCACGGCGAACGTTACCCGGATCCGCGGGTCGTCGCCTTCTACCGGGCGATCACGGCCAGCTATCCCGACCGGCCGGCCGGCCCGGGTTCACCGTGGGAGGTCGCGCCGCTGCACGCGGCGAACGACCACATCGAGATGAACCTGAACCCCGCCTGCGAGGACCAGGTGCTGCTCGACATCGAGCGGCTGGCCGGCGAGCACGACCTGATGCTCTTCGACTACCAGGACGGCTCGGTCTACCCGCCGCCCGCCCGCGCCCGACGCTGACCCGCCCGTCCACCGACCCGGGCCGACACGACACGAGCCCGGCCGAACACGACGTGGGGCCCGACCGAACCGGCCGGGCCCCAAGCTCGTCCCTGCTGGACCGCGCCAGGCGGTCCAGGGTGGACCTGGCTACTCGTCGCGCAGGTCGGCGGCGCTGGCCGAGGTCGCGCCGATCGAGTCGGCCGCCGAGGTGAGCAGGTCGGCGCCGAGCGCCTGGTCGACCGTGAGGGTCATCAGGGTCTCGCCGCCGGCCTCACGGCGGGCCACCTGCATGGCGGCGATGTTGATGCCGGCCTCGCCGAGCAGGGTGCCGACGGTACCGACCACGCCGGGGCGGTCCACGTAGCGCAGGAAGAGCAGGATGCCCTCCGCGCCGATCTCCACGTCGAACCCGTCCACCTCGGTCAGCTTGAGCACGTCGCGAGCGCCCGCCGAGGCGACCGTGCCGGAGACGCTGACCGTGCGGCCGTCCGGCAGCGCGCCGCGCACCGTCACCAGGGTCGGGTGGTCGGTCGTCTCGGCCTGGCTGGCCAGGTTCACCTCGACGCCCCGCTCCACCGCCAGGTGCGGCGCGTTGACGTAGGTGACCTGCTCCTCGACCACCGAGCTGAACAGCCCCTTGGTGGCGGCGAGCTTGAGCACCGAGACGTCGTGGCTGACGACCGCGCCGCGCACCTCGACGGTGACGCTGGCGGCCACCCCGCCGGCCACCGCGGTGAACGCCCGGCCCAGCTTCTCGGTCAGCGGCAGCAGCGGGCGGACGTCCTCGGCGACGACGCCGCCGGCCTGGACGTTGACCGCGTCCGGCACGAACTCGCCCTGCAGGGCGAGCTTCACGCTCCTGGCGACGGCGAGGCCGGCCTTGTCCTGCGCCTCGGCGGTGGACGCGCCCAGGTGCGGGGTGGCCACCACGTTGTCGAAGGCGAACAGCGGCGAGGAGGTGCACGGCTCCTTGGCGTACACGTCGACGCCGGCGCCGCCGACGCGACCCTCGGCGATCGCGTCGGCGAGGGCCTGCTCGTCGACCAGCCCGCCCCGGGCGGCGTTGACGATCCGCACGCCCGGCTTGACGATCGCCAGCTCCTTCTCGCCGATCAGGCCCACCGTCTCCGGGGTCTTCGGCAGGTGGATCGAGATGAAGTCGCTCTCCCGCAGCAGCTCCTCCAGCCCGACCAGACGCACGCCGAGCTGGGCGGCGCGGGCCGGCTGGATGTACGGGTCGTACGCGATCAGACGGGTGCCGAAGGCGGCGATCCGAGACGCGAAGAGCACCCCGATGCGGCCGAGGCCGACCACGCCGACGGTCTTGCCCTGCACCTCGACGCCGGTGTACTTGGACCGCTTCCACTCGCCGGCCTTGAGCGCCGCGCTGGCGCTGGCGGTGTTGCGGGCCACGGCGAGCAGCAGCGCGACGGCCTGCTCGGCGGCGGAGACGATGTTGGAGGTCGGGGCGTTGACCACCATGACGCCCCGCGCGGTGGCGGCCGGCACCTCGACGTTGTCCAGACCCACGCCGGCCCGGGCGACCACCTTCAGCCGCGGCGCAGCGGCGATCGCCTCGGCGTCGATCTGCGTGGCGCTGCGCACGATCACCGCGTCGGCCTCGGAGAGCGCGGAGAGCAGCGCCGGGCGGTCGGTGCCGTCGACGTGACGGACGTCGAAGTCGTGGGCGAGCACCTCGATGGCGGCGGGGGCGAGTTCTTCGGCGATCAGTACGACAGGATTCATCGGTCCTCGTAGAGGTCGTGTGGCGGTCGGCCGGGGCGCCGCGCTGCGCCCTGCGCTGATACGTGCCATGGCCGTCAGGTGCCGGCTACGCACCTACCCGCGATCGTAGGGCGCGGGCCGGCCGCAGCGGCCCGGACGCTAGGGTGAGTGCCCTCACAAACCCGACATGTCAACGGCGTTACGGCCGGGCAAAAAGACAGCGGCGACCCGCCCGACGCCGGGGAGAGCGTCGGACGGATCGCCGCTTGCGGGCAGTGCTCAGGCGGTCTCGGTGATCGGCCGGTCGACCCAGCTCATCATGGACCGCAGCTTCTGGCCGGTCGCCTCGATTGGATGCGCCGCGCCCTCGGCCCGCCACTTGGCGAAGTTCGGGCGGCCGTTGTCGTCCTCGGCGATCCACTCGCGGGCGAACTCGCCGGACTGCACCTCGGCCAGGATCTTGCGCATCTCCTCCTTGACCCGGGCGTCGACGACACGCGGGCCCCGGGACAGGTCGCCGTACTCGGCGGTGTCGGAGACGCTGTAGCGCATCCGGGCGATGCCGCCCTCGTACATCAGGTCGACGATCAGCTTCAGCTCGTGCAGGCACTCGAAGTACGCGATCTCCGGGGCGTAGCCCGCCTCGGTGAGCACCTCGAAGCCGGTCTGCACCAGCGCCGCCGCGCCGCCGCAGAGGACCGCCTGCTCGCCGAAGAGATCGGTCTCCGTCTCCTCCTTGAAGGTGGTCCTGATCGCGCCCGCGCGGGTGCCGCCGATGCCCTTGGCGTACGCCAGGGCCAGGGCGAACGCGTTGCCGCTGGCGTCCTGATCGACGGCGACCAGGCAGGGCACGCCCTTGCCGTCGACGTACTGGCGGCGGACCAGGTGACCCGGGCCCTTGGGGGCGACCATCGCCACGTCCACGTCGGCCGGGGGCTTGATCAGGTCGTACCGGATGTTGAAGCCGTGACCGAAGAAGATCGCCTTGCCCGGGGCCAGGTTCGGGGCGATCGCCTCGGCGTACAGGCCGCGCTGGGCGGTGTCCGGGGCCAGAATCATGATCACGTCGGCCTCGGCCGCCGCCTCCGCCGGGGTGAGCACCCGCAGGCCCTGCTCCTCGGCCTTGGGCCGGCTCTTCGAGCCCGCCGGCAGGCCGATCACCACGTCGACGCCGGAGTCGCGCAGCGACAGCGCGTGGGCGTGGCCCTGGCTGCCATACCCGATCACCGCCACCTTCTTGGCCTGGATCAGGCCGAGGTCGGCATCGTCGTCGTAGTACACCTCAACGCTCATTGACTTCCCTTTCGTACGGCGGCCCGCGGGTGGCCCGTCGTGGCTTGTGCGGTTGTGGGTGGGGATCAGGTGGCCCCCGGGGCCGACCTGCCCGGGGATCAGGCGGCCCGCAGGGCCGGGCCGGCGGTGATCGAACGCGAGCCGCGCCCGATCGCCACCGTCCCGGACTGCACCATCTCCTTGATCCCGTACGGTTCGAGGTCGCGCAGCAGCGCGTCCAGCTTGTCGGGGGTGCCCGTGGCCTCGATCGTCAGCGTGTCGGGCGCGACGTCGACCACCCGGGCGCGGAACAGGGTGACCGTCTCCAACACCTGCCCACGCGCCGCGCGGTCGGCCCGGACCTTGACCAGCAGCAACTCCCGGGCGACCGAGACCTGCGGATCCAGCTCGACGATCTTGAGCACGTTGACCAGCTTGTTGAGCTGCTTGGTGACCTGCTCCAGCGGGGACGACTCGGCGTTGACCACGATGGTGATCCGGGAGACGTCCGGGTTCTCGGTCTCCCCGACGGCGAGGCTGTCGATGTTGAAGCCGCGCCGGGAAAACAGCCCGGAAACCCGGGCCAGGACCCCCGGCTTGTTCTCCACCAGCACGGAAAGGGTGTGCATCGTCATGGCTGTGCCTTCCTCGTCATGCCCTCATGGCCCTCGCTGCGCTCGGTGCATTCGGTCATGAAGCTGCCTTCCTCGTCATGCCCTCATGGCCCTCGCTGCGCTCGGTGCATTCGGTCATGAAGCTGCCTTCCTCGTCATGCCCTCATGGCCCTCGCTGCGCTCGGTGCATCCGCTCATGACTAGATGTCGTCCTCGTCAAAAGCCGGGCGGACGCCGCGGGCGAACATGATCTCGTCGTTGCTGGTGCCGGCGGCGACCATCGGCCACACCATCGCGTCCTTGCCGACCACGAAGTCGATCACGACGGGGGCGTCGTTGATCGCCATCGCGGCCTCGATGATCTTGTCGACGTCGGCGGCGTTCTCGCAGCGCAGGCCGACGCAGCCGAGCGCCTCGGCGAGCTTGACGAAGTCGGGGATGCGGTGCTTGTGGGTACCCAGCTCGGTGTTGGAGTACCGCTCGTTGTAGAACAGCGTCTGCCACTGCCGGACCATGCCGAGGTTACCGTTGTTGATCACGGCGATCTTGACCGGGATGCCCTCCAGAGCACAGGTGGCCAACTCCTGGTTGGTCATCTGGAAGCAGCCGTCGCCGTCCACCGCCCAGACCACCGTGTCCGGCCGGCCGACCTTGGCGCCCATCGCGGCCGGCACCGCGTACCCCATCGTGCCGAGGCCGCCGGAGTTGAGCCAGGTGCCCGGATTCTCGTACGAGATGAACTGCGACGCCCACATCTGGTGCTGGCCGACGCCGGCCACGTAGATGGCCTCCGGCCCGGCGATCTTGCCGAGCCGCTGGATCACGTACTGCGGGGAGAGGGTGCCGTCGGCCGGCTCCTCGTAGCCCAGCGGGTACCGGTCGCGCAGGTCGTCGAGCTGGGTCCACCAGTCGCCCAGGTCTGCCGGTCGCCCGGCGGCCCGCTCGGTGGTGACCGCCGCGATCAGCTCCTCGATCACGTGCTTGGCGTCGCCGACGATCGGCACGTCCGCGTGCCGGTTCTTGCCGATCTCGGCCGGGTCGATGTCGGCGTGCACGATCGTCGCGTCCGGGGCGAAGGAGTCCAGCCGGCCGGTGACCCGGTCGTCGAACCGGGCGCCGAGCGCCACGATCAGGTCGGCCTTCTGCAGGCCGTAGACGGCCGCCACGGTGCCGTGCATGCCGGGCATGCCCAGGTGCTGCTGGTGCGAGTCGGGGAACGCCCCGAGCGCCATCAGCGTGGTGACCACCGGGGTGCCGGTCAGCTCCGCCAGCTGGCGCAGCCCCTCGGTGGCCCCGGCCTTGAGCACGCCGCCACCGACGTAGAGCACCGGCCGACGGGCGCTGGTCATCAGCCGGGCCGCCTCCCGGATCTGCTTGCCGTGCGGGTGCAGGGTCGGCCGGTAGCCGGGCAGGTCCAGCGTCGGCGGCCAGGAGAACGTCGTCTGGGCCTGGAGGACGTCCTTCGGGATGTCCACCAGCACCGGGCCGGGGCGGCCCGTCGAGGCCAGGTGGAACGCCTCGGCGAGCACGCGCGGGATCTCCTCGGCCGTCTGGACCAGGAAGTTGTGCTTGGTGATCGGCAGGGTGATGCCCTGGATGTCGGCCTCCTGGAAGGCGTCCGTGCCGATCGACGGCCGCGCGACCTGGCCGGTGATCGCCACCATCGGCACCGAGTCCATGTACGCGTCGGCGATCGGGGTCACCAGGTTCGTCGCCCCCGGGCCGGAGGTGGCCATGCAGACGCCGACCCGGCCGGTGGCCTGGGCGTACCCGGTGGCGGCGTGGCCGGCTCCCTGCTCGTGCCGGACCAGGATGTGCCGGACGGTGGAGTCGTAGAGCGGGTCGTACGCCGGCAGGATCGCCCCGCCCGGAATACCGAAGACGACGTCGACGCCGAGCGCCTCCAGGGACCGCACGAGAGAACCGGCCCCGGAGAGCTGGACCGGCCCGGGCTGCCGTACCCCCGGAGCGGCCGGGACGACGGCGCCGCGGCCGGCCGCGGCGGCGTCGGTCGCGGGCTCACCGCCGGCGCGGGCGCGGCGGGCGGAGTGGGCGAGTGTCTCTGGCGTGGGTCTCGTCATTGCGGTTCAGGCCTTCGGCTGGAGTGGCTGGAACTGATCAAGCGTGCGACGCGGGCGGCTGCCCGTTCCGATGCGATGGGTCCGACGGCAATAAAAACGGCCCTCGTGCAGATGCACGGGGCCAGCGCACTCTCGACGACGGAGAGTGCGCTCAGGTGAGTACTCGCGGAGACTGGTTCGACGACATGCGGTCAAGCCTGCCGCATCTCACGCGATGAGTCAACTGATCCCACATTTTGGTTCACGGGTGTCGGCGCCTCCCCCGCCGCCGCGCCGGCGGCACCCTTCGCGAACTGCTCGGATCCCTCCCATTCGGCCCGCTGGGCAGGCAGCCATCGGGGCCGGGCGGGCGCGGGCGGAGCCGACACCGGGGACGGGCGCGCGCCGGGCGACGTGGCGGCCTCCAGCATCGCCTCCAGGTGCTCGGCCGGCACCCCCCAGCCGAAGAGGGCGCCCTGACCGAACCGGCAGCCGGCGGCGACCACGGCGGCCAACTCGGTGGGGTTGGTCACCCCCTCGGCGATCACCTCCAGCCCGAGCTGGTGCCCCAGGCGCATCACGATGTCCACCATCGGGGCGAAGGGCGGGCCGTCGGCACCGGCCGGGCGGACCGGCTCGTGCTCGGCGACCAGGCCGTGATCGATCTTGAGGATGTCGATCGGCAGCCGGCGGAGCTGCCCCAGCGACGAGTACCCCGCGCCGAAGTCGTCGAGGGCGATCCGGACGCCGGTGCGCCGCAGCGCGGTCAGCCGCCGGATCAGCTCGTCGAGGTCGGTGGCGACGGCGTGCTCGGTGACCTCCAGCACCAACCGCTGCGGCGGCACGTGGTGGGCGCGCAGCGCGTCGGCGACCTGGACGACGTACGCCGGTGCGTGCAGTTCCCGGGGCGAGACGTTCACCGACACCCAGACGTCGTGCCCGTCGGCCAGCCAGCGGGAGAGCTGGTGACACGCCTGGTGCAGCACCCACGCACCGAGCTTGGCGATCATCCCGCACTCCTCGGCCAGCGGGATGAACTCGTCGGGGCGGACGTTGCCCAGCTCCGGGTGCTGCCAGCGCAGCAGCGCCTCCGCCCCGACCGGGCGCACCGACGGCAGCGACGCGACCGGCTGGAAGACCAGCCGCAGCTCCCCGCGCTCGATCGCCCCGCGCAGCTCGTGCTCCAGCGTCGTGCGGCGGCGCAGCAGCTTGTCGTACGCGCCGTCGTAGTGCTCGATCCGGTTCTTGCCGCGCTGCTTGGCGTAGCGCAGGGCCAGGTCGGCATGGCGCAGCAGCAGCTCGGTGTCCGGTTCCTCGGGCTGCCCGGCCACCCCGATGCTGACCGAGAGGAAGACCGGCCCGCCAGGCTGGTCGTACGGGCGACCGAGCACCCCGAGCAGTCGCTCGGCGACCCGCCCCGCATCGGCCGGACAACCGGGCACGAGCACCGCGAACTCGTCCCCGCCGAGCCGGGCGGCCAGGTCGCCGGGGCGCAGGTTGCCGCGCAGTCGCCGGCCCACCTCCGCCAGCACCTCGTCGCCCACGTCGTGCCCGCGCATGTCGTTGACGTTCTTGAAGCCGTCCAGGTCCAGCCCGAGCAGCACGCACGGGTCTCCGGAGCCGGTGGCCTGGTGCAGGGCGCGCAGCAGCCCCCTCCGGTTGGCCAGGCCGGTCAGCGGGTCGGTGTGCGCCAGCTCCCGGAAGTGCGCTTCCCGCTCGGCCAGCCGGACCGCGTACCGGCGCACGTCGTGCAGGGCCAGATATTGCCGGGCCACCAGCGCGAAGCCCTCGACGCTGCCGGCGACGATGCCCAGCGCGTCGAACCGGCCGCCCTGGAGCAGGTGATACATCGCGGAGGCGGCCATCGCGCCCATCGGGACGAAGGCGTACGCGCCGTCGCGGCCGATCAGGTCGACGTCGAGCTGCCCCGGCGGACCGACCCCGCGCACGACCAGCCCGGCGGTCAGCAGCCCGGCCGCGAGCAGCACGGCACCGGCCAGCACCAGGCCCGGCACGGCCTGGCAGAGCCCGCCGGCGATGCCGAGCCCACCGGAGGTCACCGCCGTGATCCCGATGCCGAGCAGGGCCAGCCGGCGGCGGGGCCGGGCGGCGCGCACGAGCACGATCAGGGTGAGCCCGGCGGTGAGCGCGACGCTGACGGTGGCCAGCAGGATCGGCGCGCAGGCCATCGGGGTGGCGGCGCCGAGCAGCCGGGTCGGCTCGGAGAAGAGCACCCAACCGACGAACCAGAGCGCGGTGGCCATGGTCACGCCGTCGAGCACCAGGCGGGCCGTCGCCGCCCGGGTGGCCCCCGCGCCGGGCAGCCGCAGCAGGCCCGCGCCGAAGGCGAGCGCGCTGGCCCCGACTGCGGCGGAGACCAGAGTGGCCCAGCCGGTGCGCTGCCCCTGCCGGTGGGCCAGGTGCTCGCCGCCGGCCAGCGCGACAGTCAGCCCGATCAGCAGGCCGGCCAGCGCGAAGACCCCGGCCACGGCCATCAGCGCGACGGCCCGGCCGCACGGGCGCCCGCGTCGGGCGACGACGACCAGCAGTGCGGTTGCACCGGCGGCGACGAGCCCGCTCAGCACCACGACGGCGATCATGCCCGGGGGGAAGTGCACGTCCTCAACTGTGCCGGATGCCCGCTGTCCGTGGGAGGCCGGGTGTGCATCTGTTGGGACACAGGCCGCGCCCCCGGCGGCGGCCCGTCCGGCGGTGCAAGACTGGTACTCATGCCTGAGCTGCGGTCGAGGACCTCCACCCACGGTCGGACGATGGCCGGTGCCCGGGCCCTGTGGCGGGCCACCGGGATGACCGACGACGACTTCGGCAAGCCGATCGTCGCCATCGCCAACAGTTTCACCCAGTTCGTCCCCGGCCACGTACACCTCAAGGATCTCGGCGGCCTCGTCGCCGACGCGGTCGCGGAGGCCGGCGGGGTCGGCCGCGAGTTCAACACCATCGCGGTCGACGACGGCATCGCCATGGGCCACGGCGGCATGCTCTACTCGCTGCCCAGCCGGGAGCTGATCGCCGACGCGGTCGAGTACATGGTCAACGCGCACTGCGCGGACGCCCTGGTCTGCATCTCCAACTGCGACAAGATCACCCCAGGCATGCTGCTGGCCGCACTGCGGCTGAACATCCCCACCGTCTTCGTCTCCGGCGGCCCGATGGAGGCCGGCAAGACGCTGGCGATCGAGGGCATCGTCCACTCCAAGATCGATCTCATCGACGCCATGGTCGCCTCGTCCAACGACGCGGTCACCGACGACCAGCTCGGCGAGATCGAGCGGTCCGCCTGCCCGACCTGCGGCTCCTGCTCCGGCATGTTCACCGCCAACTCGATGAACTGCCTCACCGAGGCGATCGGCCTGGCCCTGCCCGGCAACGGCTCGACGTTGGCCACCCACGCCGCCCGCCGGTCGCTGTTCGTCGAGGCCGGCCGGACCATCGTGGAGATCGCCAAGCGCTGGTACGACGGCGACGACGCCTCGGTGCTGCCGCGGCAGATCGCCAACCGGGCCGCGTTCGAGAACGCCGTCGCCCTCGACGTGGCCATGGGCGGGTCCACCAACACGATCCTGCACCTGCTCGCCGCCGCCCGCGAGGCCGAGCTGGACTTCTCCGTCGCCGACATCGACGCCGTCTCCCGCCGGGTGCCCTGCCTGGCCAAGGTCGCGCCGAACTCGCCGCAGTACCACATGGAGGACGTGCACCGCGCCGGCGGCATCCCCGCCATCCTCGGTGAGCTGGACCGCGCCGGGCTGCTGCACCGGGACGTGCGCTCCGTGCACTCCCCCTCGCTGGCGCAGTGGCTCGCCGACTGGGACGTGCGGGGCGGCTCGGCCACGCGCGAGGCGATCGAGCTGTTCCACGCCGCGCCGGGCGGGGTGCGCACCACCGAGCCGTTCTCCACCACCAACCGCTGGTCGTCGCTGGACACCGACGCGGCCGGCGGCTGCGTGCGCGACCGCGAGCACGCGTACAGCGCCGACGGCGGGCTGGCCATCCTGCACGGCAACCTCGCCCCGGACGGCGCCGTGGTGAAGACCGCCGGCGTGCCCGAGGAGTGCCTGACCTTCCGCGGGCCGGCAAAGGTGTACGAGTCGCAGGACGACGCCGTCACGGCGATCCTCGCCAAGGAGATCGTCGCCGGCGACGTGGTGGTGATCCGGTACGAGGGCCCCAGGGGCGGCCCCGGTATGCAGGAGATGCTCTACCCCACCTCGTTCCTCAAGGGCCGGGGGCTGGGCCGGTCCTGCGCACTGCTCACCGACGGCCGGTTCTCCGGCGGCACCTCGGGCCTGTCCATCGGGCACGTCTCCCCGGAGGCGGCCTCCGGCGGCCTGATCGCCCTCGTCGAGCCCGGCGACGAGATCGTCATCGACATCCCGGCCCGGTCGATCTCGCTGAACGTGCCGGAAGACGTGCTGGAGGCGCGGCGCATCGCGCAGGAGAAGCGCGCCAGGCCGTACACGCCGGCCGACCGGCAGCGCCCGGTGTCGGCCGCGCTGCGCGCGTACGCGTCGATGGCGACGTCGGCCAGCGACGGCGCGTACCGCCGCGTTCCCGAGTGAAAGGAGGGGCCCCTTGTTAACGCCTGGCGTATAGCAGGGGCCCCTTCTCACCACCTGAGGCGACGAAGGTCTGGGGTCTCCAGCGCGCCGCCGTCTGGCAGGCACCACGAGCCCATTTCCGGCCAGTTCTGAGCTCAGCGCTCGACGGCACACACCGTCAGGTCGAACACCGGCTCCTCGATTGCCTTGAGCAGGGGTCGGGACGCCACGTGTTCCGGATCGACGTGCCGGCCGAGCACCACGACACCCACCGATGAGGCACCGGCAGTCTTCAGCGCATGTGCGCGTGACTGCGCCCGGGAACCAGTGGTCGGCACATCAACTCTCCGGCGGCCAGTGGGTTGCGGAGGAAGTTCCGTTGGGTCTCGACGTAGTTTCGGATCCTGGCCCAGGGGTCAGAGGCTGACGAACTCAGGAAAGCCCTCCAGCTCGGGGGCCGTCGGCACCCGGTCGAGGATGCCGTCCACCGCCTCCATCAACTCCACCGTGCCGCGCGCCACGTGGACCCCGGGCCGGTCGGCGAACGAGCGCGCCCACTCGTGCCGCATCACCTGGCCGGTGAGCACCACCGGACGGCCGTGCTGGAGCGCCAGCCGCGCCTGGATGCGGGCTCCGCTGCGCTCACCGGCCTCAACGACGACGGTCGCGGCGGCATAACCGCTCATCACGGCGTTGCGCATCGGGAAGCTCTGCCTCGTCGGGGCGGCGTCCGGCCAGAACTGGCTGATCACCAGGCCCACATCGGCGATGTGCTCCTGCAGTGCCTGGTTGGCAGCTGGATAGTGGCGGCGGATGCCGGTGCCGATGACCGCGACCGTGCGCCCACCAGCGGCGAGCGTCGCCTCGTGGGCCGCAGTGTCAATCCCCTCCGCCAGGCCACTGACCACGGTGACGCCCCGGCTGGCCAGCGAGGTCGCCACCGACCCGGCGACCTCCAGGCCCCGGTCGCTCGCCTCTCGACTGCCGACCACCGCGATGGCACGTGGATCGGGCCGCAGGCCCCCCCCCCGCGCGAACAGCAGCGGTGGCATCTCCCGGATGTCGCGGAGCTGGGCGGGATAGTCCTCGTCGAAGAAGGCACGGACTGTGACGCCCTCGGCCTGCCAGGCCAGCAGGTCTCCGGCCGCCGCCTCGATGAGCGAGTCGACCGAGCGAGTGTCGGGGAACAGGGTGTCCGCCCTACCGACCAACCGCGCGAGCACGCCGACTGCGGTGCCGGTCTCCTGGACCTCGTGGGTGGTGTCAGGGGATGGGGCGGACCTGGGTGGCGCCCCGGTAGCAGCCCGTGCGCGCCGGCGGCGACGCCCACCCCTCGCCGGTGATCCGGACCTCGGCCCAGACACAGCTCCGGGTGCTGGTCAGCAGGTTGCCGTACGCCGAGATGCCGGCGTAGTCGATGGTGAAGTCCCGGCTGCGGGCCGGGGTGTCGCCGTCGGTGACGGTGAGCACCACCCGGGCCGGCCGGGGCAGGGTCGGGGTGCCCGCCGGGGCCGGCATGAACCGGGGCCAGCTTGCCCCGCAGGCGGGCGAGTAGCGCAGCTCCACCATTCCGATCACCCGCTCGTCGACCAGCACCGCAGCGCTGTCGACGGTCGCCACGGCGGGATCCGCGGCGCAGCCGGCGTCCTTCGGGTCCGCCCCGTCGCGCACCTCGACGACCGGAGCGGGCTCCACGGACGTCGGGACCGCCACCCCGGCCGGTGGGGAGGACGGGCCCGGCGGACGGTCCCCGTAGCGCCAGCCGATCGATGCCAACCCGACGACGAGCACCAGCAGCAGTCCCGCCACGGCGGCGGGAAGCAGCAGCCGGCGGCGGGACAGATCAGCCTGCGCCGGAGACCGCAGCAGTTCGGTGGGCCCGGCCTCCTCGTCGGCAGCACTCGAACCGCCCGTCGCCTCGGGAGCGGTCGCGGCGACCTGCCGCCAACGGCTGGCCCAGGCCGCCTCGTCGCCGCCGAGCGCCCGGACGTACGCGAGGGTGGTGTCCAGGGTGGGCAGTTTCCGGCCGCCGGCCGCCTCCGACAACGAACTCGACGACCGGTGCGCCCGGCGGGCCAACGCCTGGTAGGTCGGCCGGCCGGCCTGCTCGCGCAGCCTGCGCAGCTCGGCGGCGAACGCCTGCACCGGGTCGGCGTCAGGGTCCAGGGGGCGCTCCGCCCGGGCCATGTGACTCCTCGCATTGATTG
This sequence comes from Micromonospora sp. KC207, assembly GCF_004348615.1. Lineage (NCBI taxonomy): Bacteria > Bacillati > Actinomycetota > Actinomycetes > Micromonosporales > Micromonosporaceae > Micromonospora > Micromonospora sp. KC207. Next base: position 26,110 of record NZ_SMKJ01000008.1, on the reverse strand, counting down.
ACCAGCGCCGGTATTGATTGTCCAGCGCCACACAGCGTAGAGACGACCGGCGACGCAAGGTAGAGATGGAAGTCGATTTCCCAGCCGGAGATCGTCAATCCACAGTGGAGGAAGAATGACCACCGCACCCCGTATGCCGAAAGCCGCCCGCCGGGCGTTGGCCGTCGTGGCCGCCGGCACGCTGGTCGCCGCCAGCCTGCTCGTGGCGAGCCCGGCGAGCGCCGCCTGCCCCACCAGCGGCTGCGACGGCACCGACCCGATCAACACCGGCTGCTCGGCCGACGCCCGCAACGCCACCAGCCAGCCGGCGTACATCATGAAGGGCGCGACCACGCTGGCCGTGGTGGAGCTGCGCTACAGCGCCGCGTGCGGCACCAACTGGGGCCGGATCAACAACCGGGTGACCCCGAACAGCGTCCGGGTCACCGCCTACCGGGAGAGCCCGCGCAAGTCGACCCCGTGGTACGGCGGCACCGGGGCCCAGTACTACGGCGACCAGCTCCACGGCGACAACTCGGTGATCTGCGCGGTCGGCGAGGTGGTTTACGGCGGCGTCACGTACACGAGTTCGCCGCTCTGCGCCTGATCGCGGCGGCCCACCGGCCGGGCGACCGCCTCGACGTCGGTGGCGGCGAACTGCTCCAGGACGGGCTTCGGTCCGTCCTGGAGCAGTTCGAGCACGCGGACGTTTGGCACTTGCGGAGACCTTCGACTCGTCGTCGGCTGTGCCCCCTGGGGCCGTTTCGCGCAGTCATGTTCCGGACACCGACCGCCAGGTCCGGCCGATCGGCGCGCAAGAGGACACCCGCCGCCCGCCCGTGGTCCCTACCGGCCAACTCAATCGACTCGTTCGCCCCGGTGATGCCACCGGCTTCCGAACGGTTGACGGGTTAACTTCTCGTATCACCGCCATGACGAGGAGTTTCCGCATGTCTGAGGAGACCTGGCTCGCCGCCCGCCTGATCCCCACCTCGGGCATCAACGGGGCCGACGAGCAGGAACGGCGGGCCACATCCGCCCTGCTGGCCGTGATGAGCGCCGTACGTGAGTTCGGCCGCGCCCTGACGCAGTCCGTCGGCGCGCCGGCCGGCACGGTACAGACCTTCATCGAGGTTCCGTTCAAGCTCGGCGACCAGCAACTGTTCCCCGACGGCCTCATCCGCGTGACGCGGGGGCAGCGGCGGTGGACGGCGCTGGTGGAGGTGAAGACCGGCAGCAACGCCCTGCGGACCGAGCAGGTGGAGGCGTACCTCGACATCGCCCGGGAGCAGGGGTTCGACGCCCTCCTCACGATCTCCAACGAGATCGCCCCGGTCCCTGGGCAGCACCCGACCACGGTCGACCGGCGAAAGCTGCGCAAGGTCGCGCTGCACCACCTGCCCTGGACCGAGGTCCTGACGCAGGCCGTGTTGCAGAAGGAGTACCGGGGCGTGGCGGACCCGGACCAGGCGTGGGTGCTCGGCGAGCTGATCAGATACCTGGAGCACCCCCGCTCGGGAGCCCTGGAGTTCAGCGACATGGGCCCCGCCTGGGTCCAGGTCCGCGAGGCCGTCTCGGCCGGCACCCTGCGCGCCGGCGACGGTGGCGCGGCGCAGGTCGCCGGCCGGTTCGACGCCCTGATCCGGTACGTCTGCCTGCGCCTCGGCAGGCGACTCGGCACGGAGGTCACCCCCGCGCTGAGCCGCCGCGACCTCGCCGACCCGGCCGCGCGCACCCAGGGGCTGGTCAACCAACTCGTCTCGACGGGAACCCTGACCGGCAGCATCAGGATCCCTGGCTCCGTCGGCTCGCTCCAGGTGACCGCCGACCTGCGGGCGGGGCAGGTCATCTGCCACGTCGACGTGGACGCGCCCCGCACCGGCCGCCCGACGACTCGGGTCAACTGGCTGGTCCGCCAGCTCAGGGACGCGCCGGACAACGTACGCATCGAGGCCTTCGCCATGCACGCACGCGGCGGCGGCGCGACGGACCTGCTGCGTCAGGTGCGCGCCGAGCCGACCACGTTGATCAGCGACCCGGCGCGTGAGCTGCGCGCCTTCCGGGTCGCCCAATCCACGGCCGCCGGCACGAAGCGGGGCAGCGGTCGCGGCGCGTTCATCGACTCGGTGCTGGACGCGGTCGACGAGTTCTACGAGCAGATCATCCAGAACCTGAAGCCGTGGCTGCCCGCGCCGCCTCGGCTGCGTTCCCCCGAGGAGACCGCGCCGGTGCAGCCCGTCGCGCCCAGCCTCATCTCCACCGCCATCTCCTCGCAGGACGACCCGCCGAGCAGCTGAGCCGGGTGCCGGGGTGTTTGGAGGGGCCCCTTCCTATACCGAAAGCGTCAACAGGGGGCCCCTCCTTGCATCAGTTCACCGTGCGCAGGACGGGGCGGCTGGTGAGGGCGGCCGGGTCGAGCGGGCGCGGGGCCCGGACCGTGAACGTCGCCGACTCCCCCGGCAGCAGGGTGACCAGGGCCTCGTCGACCTCGGCGACCGGGTCGAGCCGGTCCGGGAACAGGGTCAGGTCGCGCAGGATCGTGCGGGCGGTGACCCGGACCCGCTGCCCGCCGTCGACCTGCTCGACCGTCGCGTCGAACCGCGCCGCCGGCCAGTCGGCGTCGCGGTCCTCGGCGAAGAACCAGAACGCCCGCCCGGCGTCGCCGTCGGCCTCGGCGACCAGCAACTCCGGCCGGGCCTGCTCGGGCCGGGCCAGGTCCGCGGGCAGCGCCAGCTCCACCCTCCCGTACGCGGGCACGTCGAGGTGGTACGCCGACTTCGCCCTCGGCTCGCCGTCCGCCGTGAGCCGGGTGACGGTGGCGGGGGCCCGCCACGGCTCCCCGGTCTCGTTGACCGCCACCAGCGCCAGCCCGCCGTCGCGGGGCTGGACGGTGAGCAGCCGGTCGGCGTACGCGCGGCGCAGCGCGTACCACAGCGGCTTGCGCCGGCCGTCGCCGTCGACGGCCGCCCAGGAGGTGACCGGCCAGCAGTCGTTGAGCTGCCAGACGATGGTGCCCATGCAGACCGGCCGGTGCGAGCGGAAGTGCTCCACCCCGAGCTGGATGGCCCGCGCCTGGTTGAGCTGGGTGAAGTAGTGCCAGTCGGCGAAGTCTGCCGGCGGGGGCAGGTGGGCGTCCAGGCCCCGACGCAGCTTCGCGTCGCCGTCGATCGCCTTCTGGTGGTGGGCCATCCCGGGCGAGTCGGGCGCGAGCGGATCGTCGGAGATCGCCCGGCGCAGCGTCGCGTACGCCGGGGGGCCCTGATAGCCGAACTCGGCGACGAACCGGGGCACGTACTCGCGGTACCTGGTGTAGTCGTCGGTGTTCCACACGTCCCAGATGTGCGTGGTGCCGTGCGCCGGGTCGTTCGGGTGGATGTCCTCGCTGCCCGACCACGGGCTCCCCGGCCAGTACGGGCGGGTCGGGTCCAGCTCGGCGACGACGCGGGGCAGCAGGTCCAGGTAGTAGCCCCGGCCCCAGGTACGGCCGGCGAGCCGATGCTGCCAGTCCCAGTCGTGCCAGCCCCAGATGTTCTCGTTGTTGCCGGTCCACAGCACCAGCGACGGGTGGGCGGCCAGCCGGGTCACCTGCTCCCGCGCCTCGGCCTCGACCTCGGAGCGGAACGGCTCCTCCTCCGGGTACGCCGCGCAGGCGAACAGGAAGTCCTGCTGGACCAGCAGCCCGAGGGAGTCGGCGAGGTCGTAGAAGTCCTCCGACTCGTACCGGCCGCCGCCCCAGACGCGCAGCAGGTTGATGTTCGCCCCGACGGCCTGCTCGAAGCGTTCGGCCAGCCGTGCCCGGGTGACCCGGTTGCCGAAGGCGTCGTCGGGTATCCAGTTGGCTCCCCGGACGAAGACCGGCACGTCGTTGACGACCAGGGTGAACGCGGAGCCGTGCTCGTCGGCGCCGGTGTCCAGGCGCACGGTGCGGAAGCCGACGCGGCGGGACCAGGCGTCCAGCTTCCGGCCGTCGGCGGCGCGCAGGGTCACCGCGAGGGGGTGCAGCGGCTGCTCCCCGTACCCCCGGGGCCACCACAGCGCGGGGTCGTAAACCTCGACGGTCAGCGCGGCCGTGCGTTCCCCGGTCGCCACGACCGCCTCGGCGGCGGCCCCGGCCATCGTCGCGTGGACGGTGACCGGCTCGTCGGTGATCCGCTCGACCTCGACGCGCACCTCGACCCGGCCGACGCCATCGGCGATGGTGACCAGCGGCCGGACCGTCGCGAGCCGGGCGGTGGACCAGGCGTGCAGGCCGATGTCCTGCCAGATGCCGGCGGTGACGAGGGTCGGCCCCCAGTCCCAGCCGAAGTTGCAGGCCGTCTTGCGGATGAAGTTGAACGGCTCCGGATACGCGTTGGGTCGGTCGCCGAGCCGGTCCCGGTGCGCCTGCGCGTAGCGGTACGGCGAGTCGAACCGGACGGTCAGCCCGTTCGCCCCCGGCCGTAGCGCCGCCGCCACGTCGAACCGGTGGCCGCGGTGCATGTTCTCGGCCTGGCCGACCTCGACGCCGTTGACGGCGACCGTGGCGACCGTGTCGAGGCCGGCGCAGACCAGGTCGACCCGGTCGGCGTCGCCGCTCGGGGCGTCGAAGACCGTCTCGTACACCCAGTCGGTGCGCCCGATCCAGGCCAGCGCCGTCTCGTTGTCGTCGAGGTACGGGTCCGGGATGAGGCCGGCGGCGAGCAGGTCGGTGTGCACGCAGCCGGGCACGGTCGCCGGGATCGACCGGCCGTCCACCTCCGGCGGCACCTGCGGGCCGGGAACGGCCCGCAGCAGCCACCCCTCGTGCAACGGTTGCCGCATCACGACTTCACCGCGCCTTCCATGATTCCGCGGACGATCTGGCGACCGCTCCCGACATCGAGAGACGTCGACTGAACCGGGTAAGTGTCGCCACCGTACGGATTGGTTTCACCAGTGTCAACGGACGGTTGACGGCGTGGCCGTTCCGTAACGTTCCCGCCCGGGGAAGGCGCGATCATGCGCGGTGAATCGCGCTCGGGCGCAGGTACGGGCGGGGCCGGAAACCCCGCCTCCAAACCCCGAGCCATAGGCTTAACCGGGCAAGCACCCGCCCATCCGGCGCGGGCGGGAGGTTCGCGACCTCGATCACCGGCCGGCCCGCTTGCAGTAGCGTGAGGGCCGCCGGCCACCCCGGCACCGTGGCACCCGCCGCCGGGCGGGCCGAGCAAGGACACCCGCCGCCCGAGCGGGCCGAGCAAGTGGAGGAACACGCCGGTGAAGCGGCCGACCATCGCCGACGTCGCGCGGCGGGCCGGGGTCTCCAAGGGCGCAGTCTCGTACGCGCTGAACGGGCAGCCCGGCGTCTCCGAGGCGACCCGCCAGCGCATCCTGGCCATCGCCGCGGAGATCGGGTTCAGTCCGAGCAGCGCCGCCCGGGCGCTCTCCGGCGCCAGCGCCCACGCCGTGGGGCTGGCCCTGTGCCGGCCGGCCCGGATACTCGGCATCGAGCCGTTCTTCATGGAGCTGATCAGCGGCGTCGAGGCCGAGCTGTCGGCCCGCTCGTACGCGCTGACCCTGCAGGTGGTGGCCGACCACGACGCGGAGATCGCGGTCTACCGCCGCTGGTGGGCCGAGCGCCGGGTCGACGGGATCTTCGTCTGCGACCTGCGCACCGACGACCGGCGGGTGTGGGCGCTGGAGGAGCTGCAGCTGCCGGCCGTGGTGATCGGCGGCCCCGGGCACACCGGAACGCTGGCCCACATCTGGTCCGACGACGCCGCGGCGCTGATCGAGACGGTGGAGTATCTGGTGGCCCTGGGCCACCGCCGGATCGCCCGGGTCGGCGGCCTGCCCTCGCTGCTGCACACCGAGGTCCGCAACGACGCCTTCACCGAGGTGTGCGGGCGACTCGGGCTCGACGAGTCGGTCACCGTCTGGTCGGACTACACCGGCGAGGAGGGGGCGCGGGCCACCCGGCGACTGCTCAGCTCCCCGCACCGCCCCACCGCCGTCATCTACGACAACGACGTGATGGCGGTGGCGGGCCTGTCCGTGGCCCAGGAGATGGGTCTGTCGGTCCCCGGCGACCTGTCCATCGTCGCCTGGGACGATTCGCCCCTGTGCCAGCTCGTCCACCCGCCGCTGACGGCGCTCGGCCGGGACATCCCGGCCTACGGCGCACACGCCGCCCGGCAGCTACTCAAGGTGATCGAGGGCGAGCCGGTCAGCGGCGTGCAGGGCGAGACGGCGCAACTCACCCCCCGGGGCAGCACCGCGCCACCCCGGGTGCGGTGATCCGGGATCGGCCGGGCCGGGGCAAGACGAACCGGGGTCGGACGAACCGGGGCCCGCCGGGCCGGGGTCGGGTGAACCAGGGTCGGGTGAACCGACTGAGCGGTCACCGGGACGTGGACGGGAACTCCTCGAAGTAGGCCTCCACCCGCTCGGCGGTCGCCGGACGGGCCAACGCGTAGCCCTGCCCGTACCGGCAGCCGGCCTGCGACGCCGCGTCCGTCTGCGCCGGTGTCTCCAGCTCCGCGGCGACGATCTCCAGGCCGAGCCGGTCACCGAGGCTGACCACCACGCTGGTCAGCGGCGACGGCCCCGCCTCGGCCGCGTCCGTCCGCTGCGGGGCCAGCTTCAACATGTCGATCGGGAGCCGGCGGAGCTGGGCCAGCGAGGCGTGCGCGGCGCGGAACCCGTCCAGCGCCGTGCGGACGCCGAGCGAACGCAGCCCGGCGAGCCGGGCCACCAGCGCGGGCAGCTCCGGGCCGACGCGCGGCTCGGCCACCTCGATCACCAGCCGGTCCGCCGCTATCCCGTACGTGGCCAGCACCGCCGCCGTGCGCTGGAGGAAGTCCGACGCGACCAGCTCCCGGGGGGTGACGTTCACCGACATCCACAGCCGCCGGTTTCCGGCCGACCAGTCGGCGAGCTGGCGGCACGCCCGGTCCAGCACCCAGCGGCCCACCTCGCCGACGAGGTCCAGATCCTCCGCGACCGGCAGCAGCTCCGCCGGCAGCACGGTGCCCAGCACCGGGCTGCGCCAGCGCAGCAGCGCCTCCGTGCCCACCGGCAGCCCGTCGGCCAGCCCCAGCACCGGCTGGTAGACCAGGTCCAGCTCGCCCCGGGCCGCCGCGCCGGGCAGCTCCCGCTCCAGGTCGAGCCGACGCACCAACTGCTCCTCCAGGTACGCGTCGTACCACTCGATCCGGTCCCGCCCGAGCTGGGCCGCCCGGCGGCGGGCCAGGTCCGCCTGACGCAGCACGTCGTCCGGCCCCGCCCCGGAGACCTCGGCCAGGCCGATGCTCGCCTGCAACCGGACCTCGTCCGGGCCCGCCACCCGATACGGCTGCGACAGCGCCGCCAGCAGCCGGGTGCCCAGCGCGTACGCGAGCACCGGGCCCGCGTCGGTGAGCACCGCGAACTCGTCCCCCACCAGTCGGGCCACCAGGTCCTCCGCGCCGGCCGCCGCCCGCAGCCGACGGGCCACCTCGACCACGACCACGTCGCCGAACGCGTGCCCGCGACCGTCGTTGACCGCGCCCAGGCCGTGCAGGTCGACCACCAGCAGCGCCCCCGACCCGCCCCGCCGGGCGCGCAGCTCGCACAGCAGCTCCCGCCGGTTGGCCAGCCCGGTGAGCTGGTCGGTCGCGGCGAGCTGTTGCACCGCGCGTTCCAACCGGCGGCGCTCGCCGACGTCGCGCACGTGCAGCACGAGCGCGTGGACCTCGGGCACGCCGCGCTGGTCGCTCACCGTGGACTCGGTCTCCCGCCAGACCCCGTACCCGTCGCGCATCCGCGCCGGCAGCAGCGTCGGCCGGGCACCGGCGAGCACCTCGTCGAGCAGCCGCGCGGCCTGCGGCGCGTCGTCCGGGTGCAGCAGGTCGGCGAAGTGCCGGCCGAGCACGTCCGCGTCGGTGAGCGCGAACAGCCGGGCCGCCGCCGGGGACTGCCAGCGCACTCGCAGCGTGCCGTCCAGCAGCAGAATCAGATCGTTGCCGCCGGAGACCAGGGCACGGAAGTACGCCTCCTGGGCGGCGAGACGGCCGGCGTACCGGCGGTTGTCGGTGGCGGAGATCAGCTCCCGGACGACCAGCGGGGGAATCACCGCCAGCCCGAGCAGGATCATGCCCGGGGTGAACGGCCCGTACGTGACGAGGTGCACGCCGGCGGCCAGGGTGGCGATGCCCGCCGGCGCGCTGACCCGGGGCCAGACCGGCGGCGGACCCCCCGCCCGCTCCGGGTCGCCACCGGCCACCCGCCGGACCCCGGCGGCGGTGAGCAGCGCTCCGGTCACCAGCGGCGGCACGGTGGCCAGCGCCGCCGGTTCCGGCGCGTCGTAGGCCAGCAGCACGATCAGCGCGAGCAGGCCGAACTGGGTGGCCCCGGTGCCCAACAGGCAAATCGCCGCGCCGGGGCGGCGTCGCCAGTCCGCCAGCACCGCCACGCCGATCGCCGCGAAGCCGAACCCGCCGAACGCCACCGCGATCCGGGCGGCGAGCGGAGCCTGCTCCGTCGGCAGCAGCACCCACGCGGCGAATTGCAGGCTCAGGCCCAGGCTGACGATGTCCACCGCGTGGCGCAGCCGGGCGCACAGCGACAGCCGGACACGGCCGGGCAGCAGGAGCAGCCCGGCGCTGTGCAGCGCGGCGGCAAGGCCGAGCCCCGCCGCGCCGACGGCGACCCGCAGGCCGGCGGCGGTGAGCGGCAGCACCGCGACGGTCAGCCCGACGGTGAGCACCGCCGCGTAGAGCAGGCCGGCGGCGGGCCGCACGCGCTGGCCACGGCGGCGGCCGGGGCCGGCCCCGACGGGACCGTCCCGGTCGGCGTGGTGGGGCCGGTCGGGGCCGTCGGAGCCGGTGTGGTGGGGCTGGTCGGGGCCGTCGGAGCTGTCCCCGGCGGGGCCGTCGCCCCGGGCCGGGACGACCAGCCGGGAGAGCCGGGCCCCGGCCAGGACGCTGCCGGCGGCCCCGGCGAGCGCCACCGCGGCCAGCGGCGGAACCACGCCGGCGAGCCCGGCGAGGACGAGCAGCGCCGCCGCCGCCAGCACCAGCAGGTCGGCGGGGCGTAGGCGGGGGGAGCCTGAGGGGTACGCGACGGGCACGGCGGTCGCCTTCGTGAGGGGGCACGGGCGGTGCGGTACGGCGGTGGTCCCGGCACGGCGGTGCGGTCGCAGTGCCCGGCTGGTCGGCGGTGTCGCCGGGCGGGGGTCCGGCGCGGCAGACGAGCCGCCCATCCCGGGGAACGATTCATCGTCACCGCCGGACGCGGGCGCCGTGGGCCGGGCGCGCGTGATTCGGGTCACTGCGGCGGCGGTAACCCGGTTCGCCGCCCACCCGGTGAGCCGTCTCGCCCAAGTGGGATCATCGGGAAGTGACTCGCGCCGAGACCGTCCGTTTCCGCCACAACCAGGCGATCCTGGTCGCGGCGGTGATCGCCTTCATCGGGGCCCTGCCGCTGGCCAGCGTCGGGTGGTACTTCCTGCCCGTGCTGCTCGTCCCCTTCGCGGTCGGGGTCTGGGCCTGGCGGGCCGGCACGGAGGCGGACGCCCGGGAGCTGCGCCTGCGCGCGCTGGTCGGGCAGCGCCGCGTGGCCTGGGAACGGGTCGTCGAGCTGCGCGAAGACGCCCGGGGCCGGGCGGTCGTCCGGCTCGACGACGGCGAGTTGCTCGCGCTGCCCGGGGTGCGCGGCACCGAGCTGCCCCGGCTCGTCGCGGTCACCGGCCACACCCTGCCCGGCCGGGCCACCTGACCCGCCGGCACCACCCGACGGGCCGTGCCCGACGGACGGGTCAGTAGCCGTCCGTCACCGTGTTCACCAGCGGCTCCCCCGCCGCGAAGCGCCGGACCTGCTCCCCTACCAGCCGGTACGCCCGGGGCAGCAGCCCGCGCACCGTGCCGGCGACGTGCGGGGTGAGCAGGACGTTGGGCAGCCCCCACAGCGGGTGCTCGGCGGGCAGCGGCTCGGGGTCGGTGACGTCCAGCGCGGCCCGCAGCCGGCCGGTGAGCAGCTCGGCGAGGAGCGCGTCGGTCCGAGCCACCGGGCCGCGCGCGGCGTTGACCAGCAGCGCGCCGTCGGGCATCGCGGCGAGGAACTTCTCGTCGACCAGGCCGCGCGTCGCGTCGGTCAGCGGCACCAGCAGCACCACCACGTCGGCCTCGGGCAGCAGGGTGGGCAGCTCGTCGACCCCGTGCACGCCCTCGGCGGGCCGGGCCGTCCGCGCGACCAGTGTGAAGGTCACCTCGAACGGGGTCAGCCGGGCCCGCACCGCCGCGCCGATCGAGCCCGCGCCGACGATCAGCACCCGCTTGCCGGCCAGTTCGTCGGTCGGGCAGACCCGGTCGTAGGCCCACTCGCGGCGGGACTGGGCGAGCGCGAGGGCACCGAAGCCGCGCACCTGAGACAGGATCGCGGCGACCACCCACTCGGCCGTGCCGATGTCGTGGACGCCGCGCGCGTCGCAGAGCGTCACCCCGGGCGGCACCCGGCCCGCCCAGGCGTCCGCGCCGGCCGAGAGGAGCTGCACCACCCGCAGGTCGGGCAGCTCGCCGAGCACGGCGGCGGCGTTTCCACCGGAGAGGAACGGCGGCACCCAGAACCGGACGCCTGCCGCCTCGGAGAGGAGCCGGGACGGGTCCTCGGCCACCTCGACGGTGACCCCGGGCGGTACGTCGCCGAGGAGAGCACGGCCGGCGGGATGCGGTATCCATACCTTCACGGACGCCGACGATAGCCGGTGCGGCCCCCGACCGCCCCGTGTCGGCGAGGTGGGGCGGGTGTCGCCCGCGAGCCCCACACGGCGCGGCCGGGGCCGGCTAGGCTGGCCCGGATGAACGCCCATGCCCCGTACATCCGCAAGAGCCCGCCGCGGGCGCTCGTCGCAGCCTCCTGCGTGGCGCTGCTGCTGGCCGCCGCAGGGTGCAGCTTCGGCCAGCCGGAACCGGACCCGGCCGGCGAGCCGCCCAACCTGCCCACCCCGTCCGCCTCCACGCCCGACGGGGCCGGCCAGCAGGTCGTCACCACCGTGCTGGCCAAGGGGCTGCGGGTGCCGTGGGGCATGGCGTTCCTGCCCGACGGCGGCGCGCTGGTGACCGAGCGTGACAGTGGCCGGATCCTCCAGGTCGGCCCCGAGTCCGGGCGGGACGGGATGAACGTCACCGCGGTGCGGACCGTGCCCGGCGTGGTGGCCGGCGGCGAGGGTGGGCTCATGGGGATCGCCGTCTCCCCGAACTACGCGACCGACCAGACGATTTTCGTCTACCACACGGCGGAGAAGGACAACCGGGTCGTCCGGCTGGACCTGGACGGCGAGCCCACCCCGATCCTGACCGGCATCCCCAAGGCCGCCATCCACAACGGCGGCGGGCTCGCCTTCGGCCCGGACGGCTTCCTGTACGCGAGCACGGGCGACGCCGGCAACCGGGAGGCCGCGCAGGACCAGAAGAACCTCGGCGGCAAGATCCTGCGGATCACCACCTCTGGCAAGCCGGCTCCCGGCAACCCGATCGCCGGCTCCCCGGTCTGGTCCCTGGGCCACCGCAACGTGCAGGGCCTGGCCTGGGACGCCGGCAAGCGGATGTACGCCGTCGAGTTCGGCCAGAACACCTGGGACGAGATCAACCTGATCACCAAGGGTGGCAACTACGGCTGGCCCCAGGTCGAGGGCAGCGCCGACGACACGCGGTACACCGACCCGCTGGTGCAGTGGCCGACCTCCGACGCCTCCTGCTCGGGCCTCGCCGCGGCGGAGCGGATGCTGGTCACCGCCTGCCTGCGCGGGCAGCGACTGTGGCTGGTCGAGCTGACCGACACCGGCACCGTGCTCGGCCAGCCCCGGGAGCTGCTCACCCGCCAGTACGGCCGGCTGCGCGGCGCGATCGCCGCCCCCGACGGGTCGGTCTGGGTCACCACCTCCAACCACGACGGGCGGGGCCAGCCGGCCCCCGAGGACGACCGGATCCTGCGTCTGGTCCTCACCGACGGCGGCGCGGGCCGGGGCTGAGCGCCGCCGGGACGCGGGCCGGTATCCCGGGTTTGCCAAGAGCCTTCACTGGGCAGGTCAGAATCTCAGCATGGACGGGCAGGAAGAAGACGAGCAGCGCAGGGCCGGCGACGCCGAGCCCCGGCGCGGTGGCCGGGTGACCGGGCGCGGTCGGGTCCGCAGGGTGGGAGTGGTTCTCGCGGTCCTGGTGCTCTCCCTGGCCGGCGCGGTGATCGGCACCCTCGCCGGTGGGCGGGTGCACACCGACCTCGGCCCGTTCCGCGCCGAGCTGAGCATCACCCCCGCACTGGAGGGCGGCACGACGGTCGACATCCCGCCGCTCGGCGCGCTCCAGCTCGACAGCCACGACGGGCCGACCCACCTGACCGTGAGCCTGGGGGCGCTCGACCAGCGCCGCACCGAGGCCCTGATCGACGACCCGGCGAGCATCAGCCGGGCCAGCCAGTCCGCCGTCACCGACGTCCGCAAGGGGGTGCTGCGCCTCGGGCTGCGCACCGTCGGCGCGGCGGTGCTGATCACCCTCGTCCTCGCCGGGCTGGTGTTCCGGGACACCCGGCGCACCGCCTGGGCCGGCGGGCTGTCGCTGTTGGTCACCGCCGGCAGCCTCGGCCTGGCCGCGTCCACCGTCCGCCCGCAGGCGATCGAGGAGCCCCGGTACGAGGGGCTGCTGGTCAACGCCCCGGCCATCGTCGGCGACGCACGGCGGATCGCCAACGACTACACCAAGTACGCCGAGCAGCTCCAGCGTCTCGTCGGCAACGTCAGCCAGCTCTACACCACCGTCTCCACGCTGCCGGTGTACGAGCCGGCACCCGGCACCACCCGGGTGCTGCACGTCTCCGACATGCATCTCAACCCGACCGGCTGGCAGCTCATCCGCACCGTCGTGGAGCAGTTCGGCATCGACGTGGTGATCGACACCGGCGACATCACCGACTGGGGCAGCGAGCCGGAGGCGTCGTTCGTCGGCTCGATCGGGCTGCTCAAAAAGCCGTACGTCTACATCCGGGGCAACCACGACTCGGGCAAGACGGCTGCGGCGGTGGCCCAGCAGCCCAACGCGATCGTGCTGAACAACTCCACCACCACCGTCGCCGGGCTGACCATCGCCGGCATCGGCGACCCCCGGTTCACCCCCGACAAGGAGACCTCGCCGGCTGGCAGCGGCCTCACCAGCGAGGTGGCCAACCAGGTGATCGGCGTCGGCGAGAAGCTCGCCACCACCGTCCGCAACTCGCCGAAGCCGGTGAACATCGCGCTGGTGCACGACCCGGCGTCCGCGGGGCCGCTGTCGGGCACCTGCCCCCTGGTGCTCGCCGGGCACACCCACGCCCGGCAGGTTTCCAAGCTGCCGCAGGTGCCGGGGCAGATGCCGACGCAGCTGATGGTGGAGGGGTCCACCGGCGGCGCGGGGCTGCGCGGCCTGGAGGGCGAGAAGCCCACCCCGCTGTCGATGACGGTGCTCTACTTCGACAAGGACAAGCTGCTCCAGGCGTACGACGACATCACCGTCGGCGGGACCGGCCAGGCGCAGGTCAACCTGGAGCGGCACGTGGTGAAGGACCCCAAGGCCGGCGACCAGGTGCCGGTCACCCCGACCCCGACCCGCTGAGGGCGGGCCGGGGCGAGCCGGAGCACCCGGCGCTGAATCTCGTCGAGGACGCCGCGGTCTGCTGGTTCACGCTGACTCCACCCGGGCGTCGCCGTTGACGCCCTTCGAGGGAGTGCAGCGCTCCTTACACCTCAGGCGAGGCGGGACAGGATCAGCTCGCGGACGGTCTTCGCGTCTGCCTGGCCGCGGGTGGTCTTCATGACGGCGCCGACCAGCGCGCCCGCCGCCGCGACCTTGCCGCTGCGAATCTTCTCGGCGATGTCCGGGTTGGCGGCGATCGCCTCGTCCACGGCGGCGGTGAGCGCCCCGGTGTCGGAGACGACCTCCAGACCCTTGTTGGTCATGATCTCCGTCGGCGAGCCCTCGCCGGCCACCACGCCCTCCAGCACGGTGCGGGCCAGCTTGTCGTTGAGCTTCCCGGCGTCGACGAGGCCCTGCAACTCGGCGACCTGGTGCGGGGTGGCCCCGACGTCGGCCAGCTCCACGCCGGTCTCGTTGGCCCGGCGGGAAAGCTCGCCGAGCCACCACTTGCGGGCGGCGGCGGGAGTGGCCCCGGCGGCCACGGTGGCCTCGATCAGCTCGACCGCGCCGGCGTTGAGGACCGACTGCATGTCGGCGTCGGACAGGCCCCACTGGAGCTGGAGCCGGCGGCGGTGCAGCCGGGGCAGCTCCGGCAGGGCGGCCTTCAGCTCGGCGACCCAGGCGGCGTCCGGGGCGAGCGGCACCAGGTCCGGCTCGGGGAAGTACCGGTAGTCGGTGGCGGTCTCCTTCGACCGGCCCGGGGTGGTGTCGCCGGTGTCCTCGTGGAAGTGCCGGGTCTCCTGGGTGATCCGGCCGCCCGCGTCGAGCACCGACGCCTGGCGCAGCATCTCCGAACGGACCGCCCGCTCCACCGAGCGCAACGAGTTGACGTTCTTCGTCTCGGTGCGGGTGCCCCACTCCTGACCGGGCCTGTTGAGGGAGGTGTTGACGTCGCAGCGCAGCGACCCCTCCTCCATCCGCACGTCGGAGACGCCCAGCGAGCGGATCACGTCGCGCAGCTCGGTGACGTACGCCCGGGCCACCTCGGGGGCCAGCGCCCCGGTGCCGGGGACCGGCTTGGTGACGATCTCCACCAGCGGAATTCCGGCCCGGTTGTAGTCGACCAACGACTCGGTCGCGCCGTGGATGCGGCCCGTGGCCCCGCCGACGTGCAGGGTCTTGCCGGTGTCCTCCTCCAGGTGCACCCGCTCGATGCCGATGCGGACCAGCTCGCCGCCCACCTCGACGTCGAGGTACCCGTCGACGCAGAGCGGCTCGTCGTACTGGCTGATCTGGAAGTTCTTCGGCATGTCCGGGTAGAAGTAGTTCTTCCGGGCGAACCGGCACCACGAGGCGATCGAGCAGTTCAGCGCGAGGCCGATGCGGATCGTCGCCTCGATGGCCGCCTTGTTGGCCACCGGCAGCGAGCCGGGCAGGCCCAGGCAGACCGGGCAGACCCGGGTGTTCGGCTCGCCGCCGAAGTCCGTCGGGCAGCCGCAGAACATCTTGGTGTTCGTGCCCAGCTCGACGTGGGTCTCCAGGCCGATCACCGGCTCATAGCGCGCGACGACGTCGTCGTACGCGGGCAAGGTAGTCGTGGTCATCGGTGCTCCTGCCTCACAGTGCCGGTGGGGTGAACGTGCCGACCGCGGACTCCAACGCGGCGGCGACCCGGTACATCCGGTCGTCGGCCATCGTCGGGGCCATGATCTGGAGGCCGACGGGCAACCCCTCGGAGAGCCCGCACGGTACGGAGATGCCCGGCCCGCCGTACAGGTTGGTGGGGATGGTGTAGAGGTCGGCCAGGTACATCTGGTACGGGTCGGAGGTGCGCGCGCCGATCGGGAACGCCACGAACGGGGTGGTCGGCGAGATCAGCGCGTCGACCCGCTCGAACGCGGCGGTGAAGTCCCGGGTGATCAGGGTGCGGACCTTCTGCGCCTGCCCGTAGTAGGCGTCGTAGTAGCCCGAGGAAAGGGCGTACGTGCCGAGCATGATCCGGCGCTTGACCTCGGGGCCGAAGCCGGCGTCCCGGGTCAGCGACATGACCTCCTCCAGGGACCGGTTGCCGTCGTCGCCCTCGCGCAGCCCGAACCGGACGCCGTCGAAGCGGGCCAGGTTCGAGGAGCACTCGCTCGGGGCGATCAGGTAGTACGCCGGCAGGGCGTAGCTGAAGTGGGGGCAGGACACCTCGACGATCTCCGCGCCGAGCTTGGCCAGCGCGTCGACGGAGTCGCGGAACGCCGCCGCCACGCCCGGCTCCGCGCCCTCGCCGGAGAACTCGGTGACCACGCCCAGCTTCACGCCGGTCAGGTCGCCGGTCGCGCCGCGCCGGGCGGCGGCGACCACGTCGGGCACCGGCTGCGGGATGGAGGTGGAGTCGCGGGGGTCGTGCCCGCCGATGGCCGCGTGCAGCAGCGCCGCGTCGAGGACGGTACGGGCGCACGGGCCGGGGGTGTCCAGGGAGGAGGAGAACGCCACCAGGCCGTACCGGGAGGTGCCGCCGTAGGTGGGCTTCGCGCCGACGGTGCCGGTGACCGCGCCCGGCTGGCGAATCGAGCCTCCGGTGTCCGAGCCGATGGCCAGCGGCGCCTCGTACGCGGCGAGGGCGGCGGCGCTGCCGCCACCGGAGCCGCCGGGAATGCGGTCGGTGTCCCACGGGTTGCGGGTCGGCCCGTACGCCGAGTACTCCGTGGAGGAGCCCATCGCGAACTCGTCCATGTTGGTCTTGCCGAGCAGCACCGTGCCGGCGGCGCGGAGCCGCTCGACGATCGTCGCGTCGTACGGCGGGCGCCAGCCCTCGAGGATCTTCGACCCGACGGTGGTCGGCACGCCCTTCGTGGTGAGCACGTCCTTGACGGCGACCGGCACGCCCGCGAGGGGGCCGAGCTCCTCGCCGGCGGCCCGCCGCTCGTCGACGGCGCGGGCGGCGGCGAGCGCGCCCTCGGCGTCGACGTGCAGGAAGGCGTTCACCCGGTCCTCGACGGCGGCGATCCGGTCCAGGTGGGCCCGGGTCACCTCGACGGCCGAGGTCTCCCCGCCGGCGACGAGGCCGGCGATCTCGACGGCGGTCAGCTTGGTCAGGTCAGTCACGACGCCACATCCTCGTCCAGGATCCGCGGGACGCGGAACCGCTGCTCCTCTGCGTCGGGCGCGCCCGACAGGGCCTCGGCCGGGGTCAGGCCCGGCACCACCACGTCCTCGCGCAGCACGTTGGTCAACGGCACGGAGTGGGAGGTCGGCGGGATGTCCGCCGCGGCGACCTCGCCAACCTGGGCGACCGCCTGGAGGATCGTGTCGAGCTGGCCGGCGAAGGTGTCCAGCTCCTCCTCCGTGACGGCGAGCCGCGACAGTCGCGCCAGGTGCGCGACCTCCTCGCGGGAGATGGCGGCCATCAGTGCCCCCTTCTGGCTGTCCTGCTGCATCCGGCGGTGGCCCGCACGCCGGCAACGACGATGACGCGCGGTGACCGCAGCGAGTCTATTGCCCGGCGCCGGCCGGGCGTCCCCGACTCCCCCTGCGGCCGGCCCGGCGGCGGAGTCAGCGGGCCTGCGGGGGGCGGCTCTCCGCCTCGCGGGCGGCCGGCCGCAGTGGCCGGTAGCGGGCGAGCCAGGCGGTCAGTTCCCCGGCGGGCATGGGCCGGGCGTAGAACCAGCCCTGCGCCACGTCGCAGCCGGCGGCGTGCAGCAGCCGCCACGTCCGCTCGTCCTCCACGCCCTCGGCGACGACCCGCAGGCCGAGCGCCCCGGCCAGATCGATCATCGACCGGACGATCGCGGCGTCGTCGGCGTCGTCGGCCATCCCGAGCACGAACGACCGGTCCACCTTCACCTCGGACAGCGGCAGCCGGCGCAGGTGCTGCAGGGAGGAGTAGCCGGTGCCGAAGTCGTCCAGGGCGATGGCCACGCCGATGGCGTGCAGCCGCGAGATGGTGGCCAGCACCCGGCGCGGATCGGCCATCAGCGCGCCCTCGGTGATCTCCAGTTGCAGCCGCTGCGGCCGGACGCCGTACCGGGCCAGCCGGTCGGCGATCTGGTCGACGATCTCGCCGGTGTGCAGGTCCCGGACGCTGACGTTGAGCGCGGCCCGCAGGGTGATCCCCGCCGCCGACCACTTCGCCAACTGCTCCACCACGTCGTCGACGACCCGGCGGGTGAGCAGCCGCATCACGGCGCTCTGCTCGGCGACCCGGATCAGCTCCTCCGGGTCGACCATGCCCCGGAGCGGGTGCCGCCAGCGCAGCAGCGCCTCCACGCCCACCACCTCGCCGGTGGCGATGGCGATCTGAGGCTGGTAGTACATGGTGATCCGGCCGGCCTCACCCGCGTCGCCGTGCGCCGGCTCGGCCTCCGGCTCCCCGACACCCGTCCCGTCCGGCTCGGCGTCGGCATCGGCGGCCCGCCGGCGGATCGGGTCGGCGGCGGTGACGATCCGGTTGATCAGCTCGTCGGGGTGGCCCGGTTCCGCGCGCTGCCGGTGCCGGCGCGACCGCCACCGCCCCGGCCCGCTGGGCGACGGCCGTCCCGCGCCGGCCGGGCCACCGGCCGCCGGGGCGAGGGCCGCCGGCAGCGCGGCCCCGTCCCCGCCACGCGCCCCGACCGGCCCGTCCCGCTCCGCCGACCCGGCCGGACCCGCCTCCAGTACGCGCCGCAGGTCGGCCAGGAGACCCAGCCGCTCGGCGGAGTTGTGGTCGGATTCGGCGGCGTACACGGCGACGGTGTCGTTGCGGTGCTTGGCGTCGTACATCGCCACGTCGGCGTGGCGCATCAGGGTGGCGAAGTCTCCACCGTGCTCGGGGTACATCGCGATGCCGATGGAACCGCCGACGTCCAGCGGCAGCCCGTCCAGGGACACCGGCTCGGCGAGCGCGGCGGTCACCCGGTCGGCCGTCGCGCGGGCGGCGTCCACGTCGGCGAGCCCGGTGCTGACGATGGCGAACTCGTCCCCGCCGAGGCGGGCGAGCAGGTCCCGCTCCCCCACCGCGCCGGCCAGCCGGGCGCTGACCTCGATCAGCAGCCGGTCGCCGACGGCGTGGCCGAGCGCGTCGTTGACGTTCTTGAACCGGTCCAGGTCGATCAGGAGCAGCGCGAGGTGGGCGTCCGGCTCGTTGCGCGCCGAACGCTCGGCGTGCAAATGGACCTGCTCGGCGACCTCCGCCAGCAGCGCCTTGCGGTTGGGCAGGCCGGTGAGCGGGTCGAGCGCACCGAGCTGTTCCTGTTCGGCGGCGAGCCGGGCCATCCGGTACACCGCGAACAGCGGTACCAGCACCAGCGGGATCAGCGCGGCGCTGGCCCGGGCGGCGGACGCCAGCACCGGGGCGAGCAGCAGCAGCGACCCGGTGGAGAGCAGCTCGTACCCCAGGCCGGACCGCAGACCGGGCCACCAGCGGCCCCCGAAGCGCAGCCGGATGGCGGTGCTGACCAGGCCGTAGTTGACCGCGAACCAGATCGCGGTCGCCCCGCCCACCGCCAGCACGTCGCCCGCGCGCAGCCGACCGTCGGCGAAGAGGCCACCCGGCCCCAGCCCGGTGACCGCCGAGGCGGCGGCGAGGGCGCAGGCGTACTGGGCGGCGTTGAAGCCGGACCGCCAGGCGGCGTGCCCCATCCGCCAGCCGGAGACGACCACCGCCACCGTCTGCACCGCCACGGCCGGGCCCAGCCCCCAGCCGAGCAGGATGGCGAAGGTGAAGCAGGTGGACGGGAAGACCGCCGACGGCTGCCGCCGCCCCGGCGGCACGAACGGCCGCGCGTCGCAGACCACCGCGAGCGCCGCCATCGTCCAGAACGCCGCCGGTAGCTCGGCGAGCCGGCCCGCCAAGGCGGCCAGCGGCCCGGCGGAGAGCAGCACGGCCAGCGCGGCGACGGCGGCGACGAAGCCGAAGAAGGGCGTCGTCTGTCCTGGCGGGACGGAGTTTCGCGGATCGACGGCCTCCATCGCACCTCCCGGACAGCGGCAACGACGGGCCCTGCACCCGTCGTGCCACCATGAAACGCCCTGGGTGCCGCTTTTCCGAGATGACAGCCACGAATCGGTCGTAGTCGTAATCAACCTGGTATACACGACCAGGAACGGTCAAGATTCACGCACCCGCCCGGTCACCCGCCGACGCGGGCCACCTCCCGGGCCGCGTCCGGGCCCTGGTCGAGCAGGACCCGGAAGCCCTCCTCGTCCAGCACCGGCACCTTCAGGGTGGCCGCCTTGTCGGCCTTGGAGCCCGGGTTGTCGCCCACCACCACGAAGCCCGTCTTCTTGGAGACCGAACCGGTGACCTTTCCGCCCCGGGTCTGGATCGCCTCGGCGGCCTGGTCGCGGGAGAACCCGCTCAGGGTGCCGGTCACCACGACCGTGAGCCCCTCCAGCGGGCGCGGCCCCTCGTCACCAGCCTCCTCGGCCATCCGTACGCCCGCCTCGGCCCACTTGCGGACCACCTCGCGGTGCCAGTCCACGGTGAACCAGTCGACGATGCTGGCCGCGATCGTCGGGCCGACGCCGTCGACTGAGGAGAGCTCCTCCTCGCTGGCCTCCTGGATCGCCGCCATCGACCGGAAGTGGCGGGCGAGGGCCTGGGCGGCGGTCGGGCCGACATGCCGGATGGAGAGCCCGACCAGCACCCGCCACAGGTCGCGCTCCCGGGCCACGGCGAGGTTGTCGAGGAGCTTGGCGGCGTTGCTGCCGAGGCTGCCGTCCTTGTTGACGAAGAACGGTGATTGGGCCAGCCGCTCGGCGTCGAGGCCGAACAGGTCGCCCTCGTCGGTGATGACCTGCGCGTCGAGCAACGCCGACGCGCCCTTGTAGCCGAGCACCTCGATGTCGAACGCGCCCCGGCCGGCCAGGTGGAAGACCCGCTCGCGGAGCTGGGCCGGGCAGCTGCGGCTGTTCGGGCAGCGGATGTCGACGTCCGCCTCCTTCTCCGGCCGCAGCGGGGTGCCGCAGGCCGGGCAGGTCGTCGGCATGACGAACGGGCGGGCGTCGGCGGGGCGCAGGTCGACCACCGGGCCGAGCACTTCGGGGATCACGTCGCCGGCCTTGCGGATCACCACCGTGTCGCCGATCAGCACCCCCTTGCGCTCCACCTCGTGCGCGTTGTGCAGGGTGGCCAGGGCCACCGTGGACCCGGCGACCAGGACCGGCTCCAGGATGGCGAACGGGGTGACCCGGCCGGTGCGCCCGACGTTCACGTCGATGTCGAGCAGCTTGGTGTTGACCTCCTCCGGCGGGTACTTGAAGGCGATCGCCCAGCGCGGGGCCCGGCTGGTCGAGCCGAGCCGGCCCTGGATGGAAACCGGGTCCACCTTGACCACCACGCCATCGATCTCGTGCTCGACGTCGTGCCGGTGCTCGGCGTAGTACGCGATGAACTCCGCGACGCCGGCCAGATCGGGCACGACCCGCCAACGGTCGCTGGTCGGCAGCCCCCATGCCCGCAGCGCCGCGTACGACTCGGACTGGGCGGTCGGGGTGTAGCCGCGCCGGGCGCCGATGCCGTGCACCACCAGTCGCAGCGGCCGGGAGGCGGTGATCCGGGGGTCCTTCTGCCGCAGGCTGCCCGCGGCGGCGTTGCGCGGATTGGCGAAGGGTGCCTTGCCCTGCTCGACCAGGCCCGCGTTGAGGTCGGCGAACCCGGCGATCGGGAAGTAGATCTCGCCGCGCACCTCGACGAACTCGGGCACGTCGGGGAACTCGTCGGACGGGGTCAGCCGGGCCGGCACGTCCCGGATGCTGCGGACGTTGGCCGTGACGTCCTCGCCGGTGCGCCCGTCGCCACGGGTGGCGGCCCGCACCAGCCGGCCCTTTTCGTAGGTGAGGTTGATCGCCAGCCCGTCGACCTTGAGTTCGCACAGGTAGGGCACCGGGCCGCCCGCGTCCCGCTCCACCCGCTCGGCCCAGGCCGCCAGCTCCTCGTCGGCGAACGCGTTGTCGAGGGAGAGCATCCGCTCGGCGTGGGTGACCGGGGTGAAGTCAGTGGAGAAGGTGCCGCCGACCCGCTGGGTCGGCGAGTCCGGGGTGCGCAGGGCGGGGAACTCGGCCTCCAGCGCCTCTAGCTCGCGCAACTGCCGGTCGAACTCGGCGTCCGAGACGGTGGGGGCGTCCAGCACGTAGTAGCGGTACTGGTGTTCGGTCAGCTCCTGGCTGAGGGTGGCGTGCCGCTCCCGCGCCTCGAGGGTCGGCTCGGGGCCCGCCACCGTCTCCTGCGCCGGGCTCACCTGCTGTGGAACGGCTTCCTCGGACATGCTGCCGGCTTCGGACACCGCGTCGACCTCCCCTGTTCACGCTACCCCCGCACCGTATCGGGACGGTGGGACAATCCGCGGCCTGCCTGGCCTTTCCCCATCTGCCCCGTCTCCTCCGGCCTTCCACCACCTCCCCGGCTGCTCCCCGAGACTGCCACCGCGGTCGGCCCTATGGAGCTGCCCCGTCCGTGCGCCCGGAGCCGGCACGGTGTACCGAGCCGGATGAGCCGGGGAAACCGGATGAGCCGGGGAAACCGGATGAGCCGGGGAAACCGGATGAGCCGGGGAAACCGGGGAAACCGGATGAGCCGGTCCGCGTCGCGGTCCCGAACCGGCCCGCACCGCAGGCACCACCGCACAGCAGCACACCCGCCACCGCACCGCGAACACCACCTCGCCGCAGGCACCCCGCGCCGCATGCGCCGCACCCGGCCATCCCGCCGGCGGTAGTACGGACGGGGCAGTTCCAGAGGCCCGTACCAGTCACCTGCCCCCCGTGCCCCGCAGCGCACGGAAACAGGCGACAGCGGCCGGGGCGCGGTCAGTCGTGCAAGCGGTCAGCCGTGAGGGCAGTCATTCGTGAGGGCAGTCAGCCGTGAGGGCAGTCAGCCGTGAGGGGCGATCAGTCGTGAGGGGCGGCGAGGGCGACGAGCTGGTCGGCGTACTCGATGCGGGTGGCCCAGTCGGCCGGCCAGGCCGGCAGGCCGTGCGCCGCGCCGACGAACGCGCCGGCCAGGGCCGCGATGGAGTCGGAGTCGCCGGCGGTGGTCGCGCCGCGCGCCAGCGCGGCGACCGGGTCGTCGGCGTGCCACAGCGCACAGAGCAGCGCGGTCGCCAGGGCCTCCTCGGCCACCCACCCCTCGCCGGTACGCCGGCACGGGTCCCCGCCGTCGTCCGCGCGGATCAGGGTCGTGGTCAGTCGGCCCAGGGCGCCCAGGCACTCGTCCCAGCCACGGGCGATGAACTCCTCCGGCGAGTCGACGCCGGGGCGCTGCCACAGGTCGCCCAGCCAGTCCGACCGGTAGACCCGGCGCTGCTCGCGGGCCCGGCCGGTGAGCAGCGCCGGCAGCTCGGCCAGCGCCGCGCCGTCGCGCAGCAGCCGGACGGCGTACGCGGTGAGCTCGCTCGCGGCCAGCCCGGTGGGATGGCCGTGGGTCAGGCCGGCCTGGAGCTGGGCAAGACCGGCCAGGGTGTCCAGGTCGACGGCGAGCAGCCCGACCGGGGTGACCCGCATGTTGGCCCCGCAGCCCTTCGAGCCGGCGACGGTGGCCTCCTGCCAGGGCACGCCCCGGGACAGCTCGGCGCAGGCCCGCAGACAGGTCATCCCGGGGGCGCGGTTGTTTTCCGGGCTGACCGACCAGGCCAGGAAGCGCTCGCGCAGCAACGGCTCGACCGCGTCCGGGGTGAACGCCGGAGCGTCGTGCAGCGCCCAGCCCACCGCGAGCGCCAGCTGAGTGTCGTCGGTGACCAGCGCCGGGTCGCCGACCAGCTCCCGGGGGCCGGACGAGCCGTACCGGCGGTGGATTTCGGCGACGGTCAGAAACTCGGTCGGGCCGCCCAGCGCGTCACCGTAGGCCAGGCCGAGGAGCGAGCCGGAGGCCCGCCGGAGCGAGGAGTCGATCACCCTCGTGATCATGCCGCGCCCCGGCGGTCCCCGCCAGGCCACGGCCCCGCGACGTCCGGCGGATCAGTCCCAGCAGAGGCAGAACGGGTGGCCGGCCGGGTCGGCGTAGACCCGGAACCCCTCCGCCTCGCCGTCGAGCCGGCGCGCGCCCAGTGCCAGCACCGCGCGCTCGGCCGCCTCGATGTCGGCGACGGTGATGTCGAGGTGAAGCTGCTGCGGTCGCTCCGGGTCGGGCCAGGTCGGCGGGCGCAGGTCGGGTGCCCGCTGGAAGGCGAGCCGGGGGTGGTCGCCCGGGGCACCGCCGAGCACCACCCAGTCGTTGCCGTCGGAGTCGTCCTCCACCACCGACAGGCCCGTCAGCTCGGCGTAGAACGCCGCGAGCGCGCGGGGATCCGGGCAGTCGACGACCGTGGTACGCAATTGTCCGATCATGCCGCCATCCTGCCCGCCACGTACGACGGGAAACCTCAACCCTCGGCGAGCCTTCGGCCGGCGTCCCGGCACGCCACGAGCACCGCCCGGACGTGCTCCGGCGGTGCCCCGGCCAGGCCGCAGGTGGGGGTGACCACCACCTGCTCGGGAAGCCGGCGACGGGGGAAGCCGAGGCGGTCCCAGAGCTGGCGTACCCGGTCGGCGACCTCGGCGGAGGTCGGCGCGCGACCGCCCGGCGTCGGGGTGGCCGGTGCGGCGCCGGCCAGCAGGCCCAGCCCCGCGTCGATCACCTCGCCGAGCGGGTCGAGGTCCTTGACCAGGCCGAGGTCCAGCGCGACCCCGACCGCGCCGGCCGAGCGGATCAGCTCCAGCGGGACGTCCGGCGCGCAGCAGTGCACCACGACCGGCACCCCGACCGCCTCGACCACCGTGCGCAGCAGGGCCGCCGCGTCGGGCTGCGCCACCGGCCGGTACGTACCGAAGCCGCTCTCGGTGGGCACCCGCCCGGCCAGCACCGCCGGCAGGGACGGCTCGTCGAGCTGAAGCAGCAGCGAGGCCCGGGGCAGCCGGCGGGCGACCGCCGCGACGTGGACGCGCAGCCCTTCGGCGAGGGAGCCGGCGAGGTCGCGCACCGCGCCCGGGTCGCGCAGCATCCGGCCGCCGATCGGCAGGTCGAGCCCGGCTGCCAGGGTGTACGGGCCGGCGGCCTGCACCTTGACCGGGCCGGCGTACTCCTCGGCCTGCTCGGCGAGCTGGTCGAGATCGCGTTCCATCAGGTCCCGGGCCCGGCGCAGGTCCCGCCCCGGGCGGGGGGCGACCCGCCAGCGGGCCGCGTACAGCTCGACGGGCAGTTCGACCAGCAGCCCGCCGGTGCGGCCGATCAGGTCCGCGCCGGGGCCGCGTGCCGGAAGCTCGGGCAGGTGGGGCAGGGCGGGCAGTTCCCCGAGGACGACCCGCTGCGCCTCGGCGACGTCGATGCCGGGCAGCGAGCCGATGCCGGTCGCCGCGCCGCTGGACCAGGGCCACGCACTAGCTGTCACGGGCGAAGGGTAGCCGGTCGCCGGCCGGCGTCACGCGGCTGTGGTCGCGGAGCCGGGCCCCGTGTCACGTGGCGACCGTGGCCGAGCCGAGCACCACGTCGCCGGCCGGGTCCGGCCGGTAGGCGACGACGGCCTGGCCGGCGGCGACGCCGCGCACCGGGCGGCGCAGCTCGGCGCGCAGCGTGTCGCCGGTCAGTTCGACGGTGGCCGGGACCACGTCGCCGTGGGCGCGTAGCTGCACCTCGCACTCCATCGGCCCGGCCGGGCGCTCGCCACCGGTCCACACGGGACGCTCGGCGCGCACCGCGCGGACCTCCAGCGCCTCGGCCGGCCCCACCGTGACGGTGTTGGTCTTCGGGGTGATGGACAGCACGTAACGCGGGCGGCCGTCGGGGGCGGGCCGGTTTAGGTGCAGGCCACGACGCTGCCCCACCGTGTACGCGTACGCACCGGTGTGGCTGCCGACCACCGCGCCGGTGAGGGCGTCGACCACCTCGCCCGGTGCCTCGCCCAGCCGACCGGCGAGGAAGCCCCGGGTGTCGCCGTCGGCGATGAAGCAGATGTCGTGCGAGTCGGGCTTGTCGGCCACGGCGAGCCCGCGCCGGGCCGCCTCCTCGCGGACCTGGGCCTTGGTCGAGTCGCCGAGCGGGAAGACCGACCGGTCGAGCTGGGCGCGGGTCAGCACCGCGAGCACGTACGACTGGTCCTTGGCCAGGTCGACGCTACGGCGCAGCAGCCCGTCGGGGCCGAGCCGGGCGTGGTGGCCGGTGACCACCGCGTCGAAGCCCAGCGCCACGGCCCGGTCCAGCACCGCCGCGAACTTGATTTTCTCGTTGCAGCGCAGGCAGGGGTTCGGGGTACGGCCGGCCGCGTACTCGGCGACGAAGTCGTCCACGACGTCGGCGTGGAACCGGTCGGCCATGTCCCACACGTAGAACGGGATGCCGAGCACGTCGGCGGCGCGCCGGGCGTCCCGGGCGTCCTCCAGCGTGCAGCACCCGCGTGCCCCGGTGCGATACGTCTGCGGGTTGCGGGCCAACGCCAGGTGCACGCCGGTGACGTCGTGCCCGGTCTCCACCGCCCGCGCCGCCGCCACAGCGGAGTCCACTCCGCCGGACATGGCCGCCAACACCCTCACCCTGTCACGCTCCCTTCCCCCTCCGAGCGTACCGGCCCCGCCCGACGGGCGGCCTGGGGCAGCGGGGG